>JAURQT010000018.1 GCA_030835985.1 Alphaproteobacteria bacterium | reverse complement strand
CTGTTATTATCAGACCCCTATCGTCTGGTTCTGGATTATCAGGATATGGAATGGGCGGTAGAGGGGCTGGCCCCTTCTGGCCAGTTGAACCATCTGCCTGCCACCGCCTATCGGTTTGGCCATCCACAGCCCAATGCCGGACGGCTGGTAATAGAGCTGGCCAGCCCGGCTTCACCAGAGCGTGCCTTTACCCTGCCGCCAAACCAGACCGGTCATCGTCTGGTCATTGATCTGATGGATAGGGGCGAGATATCCTTTAGTCTTGCCCGCAAAGCCCTTGCCAATGGCAGCTTTCAGGCGGCCGCACAGGCAGGGGCGCAAAATACGCTGCCACCCCCCGCCAATCCATCAAATTTGCAAGCTGGCGCCCCGGTTCAGGCCAGCCTGTCCGGGCGGCCTGTCACCATTGGCGTGCCCCAGCCCCGCCCGAAACGCTGGGTGGTGGCGATAGATGCCGGGCATGGCGGAAAAGACCCGGGCGCCATTGGCAAGCGTGGTAGCCGGGAAAAGGATATTACGCTGGCAGCGGCAAAACAGCTGGTTAAACATTTAAATGGAACTGGCAAGATAACGGCGCGACTGGTGCGTTCGGGCGACCGCTATTTGAAATTGCGCCAGCGTATTCAAATTGCCCGTGATATGGGTGCAGATGCGTTTATCTCGCTCCATGCAGACTCGGCCTCGCGTGCTTCGGCGCGCGGCATTTCGGTGTTTTCGCTCTCGGATAAAGCCTCGGATAAGGAAGCGGCTCTTTTGGCACGCAATGAGAATAAAGCCGATTTAATTGGCGGGCCTGATCTGGGCAACCAGGATCCGCTGGCAGCCAACGCGTTGCTGGGGATGTTCCAGCGTGAGACTATGAACGAGTCTGCCTATCTGGCACGCGCTATTCTGGATGAGATAAAGGGCTTTCCGGGCGGCGATAAGCGCGGCCATCGTTTTGCAGGTTTTGCGGTACTAAAATCGCCCGATGTGCCGTCTGTTTTGGTAGAGATGGGTTTTTTAAGCAATACAAGTGATGAGAAAAATCTGAATTCCAGCCAGTATCGCGATAAATTAACACGGCAAATTGCCAAAGCCGTTCTGGTCTGGCTGGAAAGATCCGGGCGGTAATTGGCCATAAGTCTGCCGTAATTACCGATTAGAAGAGTGTCTATGGTAAAAATTCTATTCAGACTGTTTCTAGCAACATTTTTATTGGGGGTGGCAGGGATCATCGCCATTTTATGGGTGTTCTGGAAATGGGGTCAGGATTTGCCGCCCTATCATCAGCTCTCGCGCTATGAGCCGCCTGTGGCCAGCCGCGTTCATGCCGGCAATGGGGCGTTGCTGGCAGAATTTGCCACACAAAAACGGCTTTTTGTTCCGGTCAAAGCCATGCCGCCGCAATTGGTTCATGCGTTTTTATCTGCAGAAGATAAAGCCTTTTTTCAACATCCAGGTGTCGATCCTATCGCCCTGACCAGAGCGGTGATTACCAATGTCGCAGCGATGGGGAGCGGGCGCAGACTGATAGGCGCGTCCACCATTACCCAGCAGGTTGCCAAAAATTTTCTGCTGACCAATGAGCTGTCTTTTGATCGCAAGATTAAAGAGGCCATTCTGGCTATCCGCATGGAACGCGCCTTTACCAAAGAGCAGATACTTGCTTTGTATCTGAACGAGATTTATCTGGGGTATGGCAGTTACGGGGTGGCGGCTGCCGCGCTGAATTATTTTGACAAGTCATTGGATAAGCTGGATTTGCATGAAATGGCCTATCTGGCCGCGCTGCCCAAAGCCCCGTCAAATTATCACCCCCAACGCAAAACCAAAGCCGCGATCGGGCGGCGAAACTGGGTGTTGCGACAAATGCAGGAAAATGGCTATATCACCGCATCCGAAGCCGCCGCCGCCCGGGCCCAGCCTCTGGGTATTCGTGCTGCTTCCGGCTTTGATGAAACCAGCGCACCCTATTTTACCGAAGAAATACGCCGCTTGCTGATTGAACGCTATGGCTCGGATACACTCTATGAGGGCGGATTGTCTGTGCGCTCAACCCTGGATCCGATTCTGCAGGAAAAAGCCCAGCGTGCACTACGCGAAGGGCTGGAGGCACTGGACAGGCGGCAAGGCTGGCGCGGGGCCCTTGGCCGGCTGGATCAAACAGCTGATTTGAACACCCAGCTGGCAGAATATACCAAAGCCCTGCCAGATTTACGCTATGCCGCCCTGGTGACAGATGTTCAGGATAAGCGTGCCGAAATCTATGTAAATGGCCAGATAGCCACCATCCCGTTTGAGCTGGCAAAATGGGCTTATCCACCACGCCGCCCCGATGGGGTGCGCCCGCCGCCGCTTACCTCGCTAAAAGAAGCGCTGGCCATAGATGATATTATCATTGTTCAACCCCCTGATGAGGCAAAGGATTTGCTAAAAGAGGGATATGAGCCGAAAACAGGCGAATTTGCCCTTGGCCAGAGACCGGCTGTTGAAGGGGCGATTGTGGCACTTGACCCGCATACCGGGCGGATGCTGGCACTGGTTGGCGGCTATGATTACCGGGTATCTGAATTTAATCGGGCCACTCAGGCCAGACGCCAGCCCGGCTCTGCTTTCAAGCCATTTGTCTATTTAGCGGCTCTGGATAAGGGCTATTCCCCGACCACCCTTATTCTGGATGCACCTTTGGCGCTGGATCAGGGGCAGGGCAAGCCAAAATGGAAGCCGGCCAACTATACCAGAAAATTTTATGGCCCGTCGATTATGCGGGTCGGCATTGAAAAATCCCGAAATTTGATGACCGCGCGGCTGGCGATGGCTATTGGTATGCCCACCGTTCAGGAATATGCCGCAAAATTCGGGATTGATGCAGAAATGCCGCCCTATTTGTCCATGTCACTTGGTGCTGGCGAGACGACATTGCTGAAACTAACCGCTGCCTATGGCCAGATTGTCAATGGCGGGCGCAAGATAGAGGTTAGCCTGATAGACCGGATTCAGGATCGTTATGGCCGCACCCTGATGCGCCATGATGGACGCGATTGTTCGGCCTGTGCGGTGCGCGAAGGCTGGCAAGGACAGAAGATACCAGAGCTGGCGATATCAGGCGAGCAGCTTACCTCGCCTGCTTCTGCCTATCAGATGGTGTCCATGCTGGAAGGGGTTATCACACGCGGAACGGGCCGGCGTATCGCCGATAGCGGACTGGTACTGGCAGGCAAAACCGGTACAACAAATGATAATACAAATGCCATGTTTATCGGTTTTTCCCCGGATCTGGTGGTGGGGGTATATGTTGGCTATGACATTCCGCGCCCCTTGGGTAAATCAGAGACAGGCTCTACCGCTGCTGTACCTATTTTTAAGGATTTTATGATAGATGCGCTGGCCAATGCCCCGGCAATTCCGTTTCGCCGGCCAGGCGGAATAAGCCTTGTGCCTGTCCATGCCGAGACCGGCGAGCGGGTGCGCCATGATGATAAAATGGCTGTATTGGAAGTGTTCAAGCCGGGGCAACGCCCCAAATCCGGCATATTGATCGATTTACCGGATGCCAGCCCGGCTTCTGGTGTTGACGCACCGGCCTTGTATTGATACCCCTTATGCCAGAATAGTTTTTTTTCTCTTTTTTGATGATGTATCAGGATAATTTTTATGCAGACGGAATCGCAGCCCGATATTGATATTATTCAATCCGCTATAGAGCTGCTGCGCCGGCATATTGACTGGGATAAAGCCCTGCAACGCCAGAGCGATTTGGACGGCTATATTGCCCGGGCAGATTTTTGGGATGATCAGGCAGAAGCCCAGAAAATCATGCGCGAGAAAAACCATCTGGATCAGCAAATAGACGCTATCAGGATGCTGGAAAATGGCCTTGGCGAACATACCGAATTAATGGAGCTGGCGGAGGAAGAAAATGATGCAGAGATGATCGCCGAAGCGGTCACTGCTTTGCAAAAGCTGGCTGAAATCGCTGGAAAAAAACAGCTGGAATCGCTCCTCTCCGGCGAGGCAGATAGCAATAATTGCTTTATTGAAATCCACCCGGGTGCCGGCGGTACAGAAGCTCAGGATTGGGCATCCATGTTGCTGCGTATGTATTCCAGATGGGCAGAAAGCCGTGGCTTTAAGCTGGAAACTATCGAGGAAAGTGACGGCGAGGAAGCCGGGATTAAATCTGCGACCTTGCGGGTTAGCGGGGTCAATGCCTATGGCTGGATGAAAACAGAATCAGGTGTGCATCGCCTGGTGCGTATATCGCCCTATGACAGCTCGGCCAGGCGGCATACCAGCTTTGCCTCTGTCTGGATTTATCCGGAAGTGGATGACAATATCGATATCACGGTCGAGGAAAAGGATTTGCGGGTGGATACCTATCGTTCTTCCGGGGCAGGTGGCCAGCATGTTAACACTACCGATTCTGCTATCCGTATCACCCATTTGCCGACCAATATTGTGGTGCAATGCCAGTCAGACAGAAGCCAGCATCGCAACCGGGCAACCGCGATGAATATGCTGAAAGCCCGTCTATATGAGCTGGAATTGCAAAAGCGCGAAGAAGCGGCATCAGATGGCAATGCCAGTAAATCTGAAATTGGCTGGGGCAGCCAAATCCGCTCTTATGTGCTGCACCCCTATCAGATGGTCAAGGATTTGCGCACCAATGTTGAAACCGGCAATTCACAGGCCGTTCTGGATGGCGATCTGGACGGGTTCATCGAGGCCAGCCTTGCGGCACGGGTCGGCTCTACGCGAAACTAGCCACGCGCTTTTCTGGTGTGTTTTTCTTTGGTGCGTTCTTCTTTGGCCTGCTCCGCGGCCAGCGGGCCATAAAAGGCAGAGGAAAAGCGTGCGGCTGTTCGCGCCGGGACATTAAAAGGCGGTTTCAGCGCACCATTAAAATAGTGGCGCACCAGATTTTGCCAGCTGGAAATAGGGTCGCGCCGCTCGCACCCGCAGACATAATCAAACCATCTTTTGCCCGTGCCGACATGGCCAATTTCATCCTGCATGATGATTTCCAGAATTTCAGCCGAGGCATCATCTTCTACCTCGCGCATCTTGTCTATCAGCTGCGGGGTGACATCCAGGCCGCGCGCTTCCAGAACCAATGGCGCAATGGCCAGACGCCCGGCCAGATCAGAGGCGGTTTTTACCGCCGCTTCCCACAAGCCATCATGGGCCGGCAACGCGCCATAAAAACTGCCCAGATTTTCCAGCCTGTGCTGTAATAGGGTGAAATGACGGCTCTCATCACTGGCAACCGACAGCCAGTCCTGTACAAAATCAAAAGGCAGGCCATATTTTGCATAGCGCACCGCGATATCCAGGGATAAATCTATCGCATTTAGCTCGATATGGGCGATGGCATGTAACAGGGCAATGCGCCCTGTCTTGCCCCTGCTGATGCGCCGCCTTGGCACAAAACGTGGCGCCAGCAATGCCGGTTTTTCCGGCCGGCCGGGTCGCAACCCAATATCAATAGGGGCGGCATGGTCATAAAGACCTTTTTTCAAATCATCATAGGCCTGTGTGGCCAGACGCGCTTTTTCCAGCGGGTCAGGGCAATTATAGGCTGCCAGGATAGCCGGGCTGATATCAGGCATATTTCAGCCCTTTTTCACCCGCCAGCCTGTACATGTTCCAGTACTTCTTCTGCATGGCCGGGTATTTTTACCTTTGGCCATATCCGCCCGATACGCCCATCCGCATTGATAATAAAGGTCGCCCGCTGAATGCCCATATATTTGCGCCCATACATTGATTTTTCGACCCAGACGCCAAACGCTTCACAGGCTGTGCCTTCGGTATCGGCACCCAATAGACAGGTTAGACCATATTTTTCCCGGAATTTAGCCTGTTTTTCTGTTGTATCCCTGGAAATGCCGATAACAAGCGTATTGGCCGCTTCAAATTCAGCCTGTAATGCTGAAAAGGCCATCGCTTCTTTGGTGCAGCCGGAAGTATCTGCTTTCGGGAAAAAGAAAATAATCACATTTTTGCCAAGATGTTCTGACAGAGTAAAATCACCCTGGTCGGTCATCAGGGAAAGGGCGGGGGCTGTTTGTCCGGTTTCAACCATAAAAATGTCTCCCAAGAGGCAAGTTATCCTTCATTGATCTACGACATAATATAGTATGGAATAAAAAAAAGACATATAGCACAGAACAGATTATTACAGTTAAGGGTATTTTTGGCATTTGTTTTTACCTGGCTGGCAGCGATAGGTGCGGCCAGACACAAGCAAGAGAAAAGCATAAGAAGTTAGGCATTCAACAAGATGGTTATCCGGCAGATATTCAGGCTTGCTATCCTGACACTTGTTATAGGTGTCGGGCTGTCCGGTGTTATGGCCGGCGGCATGGCGGCATGGCTGTACAGCAAGGGCGGGCTGGATGCGGTACTGACCCGCTATCTGCAGGAAAAATTTCCTTCGGTAACTATCGGGGTCGGGGAAATTGACTGGCAGATAGATATGCAGCGCCAGGCGCTTGTCCTTTCCGGCAATCAGGTTCGGCTGATGACAGGCGAGCAAAGTTTAAATGTTCCCAATATTGATCTGGTTTTCACGCTTGCCTCTGTTGTCAAGCAGATGCCAAGTGCGATTGTTATTGATACAGACAGGCTGGAAGTTACTCATAGCGATATTGGCTGGCAATTTTCCGATGCCCTGCAATGGCAAGCAGATATTTCTGCAGATACCGGCCTGACAGGCCAGAATTTTCTGAACCGGATAGGCACAATTTGGCCAGATGGTTTGCAAGAGCTTCGGGTGCGCGCAGATGCCCTTGCCATTCGTGGGGATACCGAAAACTGGCAGGATTTAGAGTATTACAATCTGTTATTTGTTGCCGCACCGGAAGGCGGGGTATTTGCCAATGGCAATGTTTTTTTAACGGCTCATCTCTCGCAAATCGCCCAGCCAGCTGATGCAGAGGCTCAATTGCAATTCTCGGCTCAGGCCAATTTATTTTCCAAATGGATAGATTTCACCCTCACGCTGGACGATTTTGAAACCGCTGCCCTTGCCAGCCATTTTACCGTTTATACAGATGGGCTTGCCATTCGCCCCGGCAGGGTATCTGCACAGCTGTCCGGGGCGCTGGATGCGGCAGGCTTGCAAATATTAAGCGGGTCTATGCGTACAGAAAACGGGCGTATCGAGCCAGGATATTTTACGGAAGCTGGCGATGATTTTACCGCCTTTACAACAAAGCTGGATTACAGCGCGGCGGACAATTTTCTGAAAATTACCGATGCCCGACTTGAACTGGCAGATGGGAAAAACTTTGAGCTGTCTGCGGTGATTAACGGCGTGCAAAACGATATATCCATGCTATCGGGGCAAGTAATAGCCGATGATATTGCCATGCGTGATATGCTGAAAAAATGGCCGGAAACACCAGCGCCTGCTCTACGAAAATGGCTTTCTGAACATAGCGCGGGCGGGCGGCTGCGTACCATTGCCCTGCAACTTTCGGGCGGGCTGAATTGGCCGGAAAAACAGCTGGATATCGCCTCTCTTGGCGTGTCGGGCGAGTTTGTGAATTTGCGGATATCCTATTCAGACAGCCAATATCAGACCATTGTCGGGACGCTGGGCGGCCAGTTTGAGATGGAGATAGGAACAGGCGGCCAGATTCAAAAGGCAACCGGCTCTATTGCCTTGCGAGATGGCTTCTCTCGCCTGTCAGGATTTGCCCCAACGGTGAAAATTCCGCGCCTGGATGCGGTGATACGCCATCAGCCAGAGGAAACCATCCTGCAAAATCTGTTTATTGATTTTGGCCAGCATGGCCAGCTTCTGGCCAATGGCAGGCGCATGACAGGCGAAGAAGGCCAGGCAGCAGAAATCAGCCTCGGCTTGCCGAAAATGGATATCGATTTTGCCCGTCATATCTGGCCTGATTTTTTCGCCGAAAAAGTAGGCGGCTGGATGGATCGCCATCTGGCAAAGGGGATTATCAGCGATGGCCAGCTGGAAATCGGGCTTGTCCAGCGTTCAGAAAAATGGGTTGCGCGCCAATTGCAGGGCAGTTTGCCTTTTACCCGGTTGAGCTATCGCTTGCATGACGGGCTGATGCCGGTAGAGCAGATTAGCGGGCAGATTGATTTTGTCGATAATCAGCTGCAAGGGCGTTTTGAGGCTGGACAGGCAAATAGCCTCGCCATAGAGCAGGCACAGGTTAGCTATGGCCCCTTGCTGGATTATCGCGGCGATAGGCAAATGATATTCAAAACCATCGCCTATGGGGATATTGGCGATATTCTGACCATTCTGGATCACCCCAAAATTAACCAGATAGACAAGCTGGGTTTGCGCCCGCTTACCCTTTCCGGCCAAAGCCGATTTACCCTTTTTCTTACCGGGATGACCCCGCAAGACAAGCCGATGAAAATAAGCGATATCCGGGTGGATGGAACCGTTTCCGATACCGATATTGACGGGCTGCCGCTTGACCGGCATTTACAAGATGGGGCGCTGGTAATATCGGTGGCAGATGGCGAGACCCAGATTTCCGGCTCTGGCCTTTTATCCGGCATTGAGAGCGATTTTAATTATCGCCGGCAGGCAGATAAAAACTTTGAACTGCAATTAAAGCTGGCCAATTCAGAATATATTCCGGCCTGGGTGTCTGAAAAGATAGGCTGGCCCTTATCCGGGGCAGCGGCTGCGCGTCTGAATGTTACTGGCCGTGCTGGCAGCAGCGATATTAAAGTGAATGTCCGCTCGGATGTCACTGATTTGGGCGTTCAGCATGACAGTTTTGAATGGGCAAAGCTGCAAGGGGAAAGCGGCTTTATGAATGCCCAGCTTGTCTTTAAAGAGGGCAGGCTGGCCACGATTGAAGCGATTGATATTGAAACAGGCAGCTTGCGGGCAAAAGGCCGAATAGCGATGGATGCACAGGGCAGACCCAGCTTTGGCGTGCTGGAAGATCTGGTGTTCCCCGGCACAGAGCTGGCGTCGGTATTGTTCGAGATTAATGCAGGAAAAAGCCTGTCTTTTACCGCAGAAGGCAAGACCTTGAATCTGCAACCCTTGCGCCGGGATAATAAAATAAAACAGGGGCTGGAAATCGCCTTTGATGTGAGCGCAGACAGGATTGTCATCGGCCCCAAGCTGAGCTTTTCCGGTGTCCTGAAAGGCCAGACCCGAACAGACGGGAATGGGGAAGCCAGCTTGCAAGGCGCGCTTTATGTGAAATCCAAACCCCTGATTAGCGAGGCCAGCTTGCAAGCACGTTTTGGCCCGGCAGGGGAATATCTAAAAGGGGTCGGGCTGATAGGCGGGGCAGAGGCCGAGCTGTCCTATATGCCAGATGACGCAGAGGCAGCAGAGCTGATTATTCTTACACAAAATGCTGGCCGGGTACTGTCGGGGCTGGGCGTAACAGATGCGGTGCGGCGCGGCCGGATGCAGATGCGTACCCAGTTTAGCGATGCCACTTTTGAGCGTTATTCCACAACTTTTGATGTGGATGATTTTGTGGTTGTTGAAGCCCCGACAGCGGTGCGTATGTTTTCTGTTTTGTCTCTGGCAGGTCTTTACGGGCTGGTTGAGGGGGAGGGGACAGCCTTTGCCAGGGGCCAGGCGATTATTCATTCGCAGGGTGAACTTCATAATCTGGAGCGGGTTCAGGCAGGCGGGTCGGCATTGGGCATCTCGCTGGTTGGTCAAGTTGATCGCCAGAAGCGCACCCTGGATGTAAGCGGTAATCTGGTACCTGTAAATTTGATTTCCAACATTATCAGCAAAGTGCCGATTGTCGCTGAAATTCTGACAGGGGTGGATAAAACAGGGTTATTTGCCACGCAATTTTCCATGCAAGGCAGCATTGATGAGCCGGAGGTCGGGGTAAATGCGCTTGCCCTTGCCCCTGGCTTGTTACGGGATCTGTTTAGCCCGAACTGGCTGGGCGCAGAAAGCAAACGCATTTTTGGTTTGGGCGATACCGCACAATAGGCTGTTAGCCCGGGTTCTGGCGAAAAAAAAGGGTCTGGCTAGTTTAGCTGTAAAATGGCCCGCCGCTTTTTGCCTGCCGCGATTTGTGCGCGCCCATCTGTATCAAAATCATCTGCGAGCAATAGCCTGTCTTCATCGCTGATGGCCTGATTATTCAGCCATGCACCGCCGCCGCGTATCAGCCGCCTTACCTCGCCTTTTGAGGCAGCAAGGCCGGATTGCACAAAGGCATCTATTACAGACAGGCTTGGCATATCTGCTTTATTAATATCCAATGAAGGCAACCCTTCTGCGATAACCCCTTGTGAAAAGCTTTGCCGGGCGGTTTGTTCTGCCTGGCGGGCGGCATCCGGGCCATGGCACAGGCTGGTCACTTCATTTGCCAGAATGATTTTTGCCTGATTAATTTCTGCCCCTTCCAGCGCTTCAAGTTTTGCAATTTCACTTTCTGGTAATTCGGTAAACAGGCGTAAAAACCGGCCGACATCCTGATCTTCGGTATTGCGCCAGAATTGCCAGAAATCAAAAACAGGCAAGCGATCTTCGTTCAGCCAAATCGCCCCGGCAGCGGTTTTGCCCATCTTCGCGCCTGAGGCGGTAGTGATAAGCGGGCTGGTCAGGCCATAAATTTCCTGTTGATCCACACGGCGGGTTAAATCCACACCGCTGACGATATTGCCCCATTGATCCGAGCCGCCCATTTGCAGCGAACAGCCATAGCGGCGGCGCAATTCCAGAAAATCATAGGCCTGAAGGATGGCGTAATTAAATTCCAGGAAAGATAAATTCTGCTCTCGTTCCAGGCGCAGCTTTACCGATTCCATCCCCATCATGCGGTTGATAGAAAAATGACTGCCAAAATCGCGCAAAAAACGGATATAGGCCAGCTGGTCAAGCCATTCTGCATTATCGACCATCAGCGCGTCTGTCGGGCCATCGCCAAAGGTCAGATATTTTTCAAAAATCTTTTTAATACCTTGCTTGTTCTGTTCAATATCCTGATCAGACAATAATGGACGGGCTTCATCCTTGCCGGAAGGATCGCCCACTTTGGTAGTGCCGCCCCCCATCAGAACGATTGGCTTGTGGCCTGTGCGTTGCAACAGGCGCAGCATCATAATCTGGATAAGCGATCCGACATGCAGGCTGTTGGCGGTACAATCAAAGCCGATATAGGCAGAAATAGGCTGCTGTTCTGCCAGCCTGTCCAGCCCGTCCAGATTGGTTGCCTGATGCATATAGCCACGGCTGATAAGGGTCTTTAAAAATTCAGATTTAGGCGGGGTTACGCTATCATCCATCTATTTTACTCTTTTAAATCACTGGGCATATTGCGGCCATCATTGGTACGATCCAGATAGCGCGAAACAGACTCCATCGCTTCGTCCAGATGGGTGCTAAAAAAATGATTGGCCCCATTAATCAGATCAATATCGATAATAACGCCTTTTTGTTTGGAAATTTTTTCTACCAGAGCCTGAACGCGCGTGGCAGGGACTTGTTCATTCTCGCTACCCTGTACAATCAGCCCGCTGGCAGGGCAGGGGGCAAGAAAGGTGAAATCATGGGTGGTTGCCGGCGGCGATAGCGAAATAAAGCCGGTAATTTCCGGCCGGCGCATCATTAATTGCATCCCAATCCATGAGCCAAAGGAAAAGCCGGCTATCCAGCAAACATTGGAAGAGGGGCATTCTGCTTGCAGCCAGTCCATTGCGGTTGCTGCATCGGCCAATTCGCCTTCACCTTGCTCGAAACTGCCTTGCGAGCGACCCACGCCGCGGAAATTAAACCGCATCACCGAATAACCACGTGCCTGAAACAGCTTGTAGGTCGAAAAGGTTACACGGTTATTCATCGTGCCATTTTTATGCGGCTCGGGATGCAGAACCAGCGCGGTAGGGGCATCGCTTGTTGCCCCTGGCATATACCGGCATTCCAGACGGCCGGCAGGGCCGTTTATGATCACTTCAGGCATTTTGGATATTTATCTCCCTTGTGGAAACGCAATTACGGCTTATATCTTAAACATCAAGCTATTCCAAGCCTGTTATGTATGCTTGAGCCAAAGCCATTGAAAGACTGCCTGATTTTTTGGTATCATGCAGGGGAAAGCGATAAGGAATATGCCATGCTTGAAAAGCTCAGAGCAGATCTGGATGCCATTATTGAACGCGATCCGGCGGCCGGTCACAAGCTGGCTGCGATATTTTTATATCCAAGTTTTCATGTCATGGTTGCCCATCGCCTTGCCCATCCTTTATGGCGTATGGGTCTGCGGTTTATTCCGCGCTTTATCATGCAGCTGGCCAGATGGTTTACCGGCATTGAAATACACCCGGCTGCCCGGATAGGGGCAGGCTTTTTTGCTGATCACGGGATGGGGGTTGTTATTGGTGAGACGGCCATTTTAGGCAAAAATGTTACCCTCTATCATGATGTTACACTTGGCGGGGTGATGCCAGCGGTAGATTCGCACGCCCAGAAAACCGTCAAACGCCACCCCACCATCGAGGATGATGTTATCATCGGGGCAGGGGCGCAGATATTAGGCCCTGTCACAGTGGGAAAATGTGCGCGTATTGGCGGCAATTCCGTGGTGACCAGAGATGTGCCGCAAGGCCAGACAGTCGTCGGTATTCCGGCCAAAACCATCAAACAAAACAGCCGGGATGCCCAGTTTGAGGCTTATGGTGTGAATAATCTGCCAGCAGAAGACGCACAAAGCCGTACAGTGGCCGCCCTGTTTGCCGAGCTGGAAACCTTGCGGTTACGGCTGAATGCGCTGTCCGGCGGCGAGGCAAAGGTTAACGCCCCCGCCGCCAGCGAGGAGCTGGCAGATCAAGGCAAACAGGATACCGCCTCTAAATAGCTGTTATCAATAGAGCGATGAGAGAGAAGATAACCGGTATGATGCCTGTCTATCTGGATTATAATGCGACCGCACCTTTGCACCCGCAAGCAGCAGCGGCAATGGCGGAACTGGCCGATATCCCGGCCAACCCTTCGTCTATTCATCATTTTGGCCGGATGGCACGCGCCAGGCTGGATACGGCCAGAGCCCGGCTGGCAGCGGCACTGAATATATCGGTACATGATATTATTTTCACCAGTGGCGGGACCGAAGCCAATAATCTGGTTTTGGGCAATTTTCGCCATATTATTACCAGCGCGATAGAGCATGATGCCATTCTGGCTGCCTGTCCGAACGCGCAAATCGTTCCGGTAGATGGTCAAGGCCAGCTACGCATGGACAGGCTGGAAGAGAGGCTGGCCGCATTGGAAGAAGCCGATAAGCCCGATATTCTGGTTTCCATCATGGCAGCCAATAACGAGACAGGCACGCTTCAGCCGATAGCAGAAATCGCAGCCCTTTGCCGTACATATCAGGTGGCGTGCCATTCGGATATGATACAATATCTGGGCAAGCAGGCGAACGATCTGGCCGCACTCGATCTGGATTTTGCCAGTTTTTCTGCCCATAAAATTGGCGGGCCATCGGGGGTGGGCGCGCTTTATTGCCGGCCAGGCAAACAGCTGCAAAGCCTGTTGCGTGGCGGCGGTCAGGAACAGGGCAGGCGAGCGGGCACAGAAAATCTGCCTGGCATTGCGGGCTTTGGTGCAGCGATTGCGGCCTGTGATAGTGACAGCCTGGCCGCACAGGCTATCTGGCGCGATAAGGCAGAAAAAAATATCATCGCCGCTTGCCCGGAAATAGAGGTGATGGGCGGCAATGTGCCGCGTCTTGCCAATACATCTGCTTTATATTTGCCTGGCCTGTCTGCGCAAAAAGCGGTGATGATGCTGGATTTGGCAGGTTTTTGTGTGAGCGCCGGGGCAGCCTGTTCTTCTGGCAAGGTCAGGGACAGCCATGTGATTGCGGCGATGGGGCGCGGGGATGCCGCCAGCCAGGTGATCAGAATATCGGGGGGCTGGCAAAGCACCGAAGCTGACTGGACAGGGGTTGCGAAGGCGGTCATTGAGATATATAAGCGCAACACATAAAAAACCGTAAACCGCCTTTAAAAAAATCAAGGGCGACTAGCCATAAGAAGAGAAGCGAATGCCAACAATCAATTTCATAAAGCCGGGGGGTTCTGCCCATGCGGTAAGCGTTGATGAGGGGACAACCCTGATGGAAGCCGGGCGCGATAATAATATGGGCATAGAGGGTACCTGCGGGGGCAGCCTGTCCTGTGCAACCTGTCATATCATTTTCAGTGATGAGGATTATGCAAAAGTTGGCGCGCCATCTGATGATGAAATGGATATGCTGGATCTGGCGTTCGGGGTAACACCTACCTCGCGGCTGGGCTGTCAGATAAGGATGAGCGATGCGCTGGACGGGCTGACAGTTCAGGTGCCGGACGATCTGTAAAAGAGACGATCTGTAAAAGAGACGATCTGTAAAAAAGGGGCAATGCCGTTATGGCTACAGCCACACCGCTAAATAGTATGGGATTTGCCAAACCGCCCGGCGAAACGCGGGTGGTGGTTGCCATGTCTGGCGGGGTGGATAGCTCGGTAACGGCCGCGATGCTGGTCGAGCAGGGCTATGAGGTTATCGGTATGACCATGCAGCTCTATGATCATGGGGCGGCGATAGCGGCCAAGGGGGCGTGTTGTGCGGGCGCAGATATCCATGATGCGCGCCAGGTGGCAGGCCGGCTGGATATTCCCCATTATGTGCTGGATTATGAAAGCCTGTTCCGGCAACAGGTGATGGATGATTTTGCCGATAGCTATCTGGCAGGTCATACCCCTATCCCGTGTGTGCGCTGTAACCAGACAGTAAAGTTCAAGGATTTGTTGGGCATGGCACGCGATCTGGGCGCAGATTGTCTGGCCACCGGCCATTATGTGCGCCGCGATATGCTGGATGGCCAGCCGATTTTACGGCGCGGCGTGGATGCCGATAAAGACCAGTCCTATTTTTTATTTGCCACTACAGCCGAGCAATTGGCGTTTGTGCGCTTTCCCCTGGGGCATCTGACCAAGGACGAAACCCGGGCATTGGCACGAAAATATGATTTATCGGTGAGTGACAAGCCCGATAGCCAGGATATCTGTTTTGTGCCCAATGGCCGCTATGGCGATGTGGTGCGCAAATTGCGGCCAGGGGCGATAGAGCCGGGTCTTATCAAACATATGGATGGTCGCGTGCTGGGCCAGCATAACGGGGTGATAGATTATACCATTGGCCAGCGGCGCGGGCTGGGTATTGGCGGGCGCAAGGGCGAGGGCGAGGATAATGCCCCGCTCTATGTGGTGGCCATTAATGCGGCCAGCCATGAGGTAATCGTCGGCCCGCAATCGGCGCTTGCGGTGGAAAAAGTCTATCTGGATGATATGAACTGGGTGTGCGCAGCCGATAGCATGATGCCAGCCGATGCCGCCGGCGGGCGCGATGTGCTGGTAAAGCTGCGTAATACCGCCCCGGCCAGCCGGGCGCGGCTATTTACAAATGGCAGTGAGGCGATTTGCCTGCAGCTGGAAAAACCGGAATATGGTATCGCCACTGGCCAGGCAGGGGTAATTTATGATGGCCAGGATGACAGCCATATGCTGGGCGGCGGCTGGATTTCCAAAGCGCCAACAAAGGCAGATAGCCCTATTTAAGCCGCCGCAGCAAGCCTGTCCCATTTTAGGCTTGACCCCAACCCCCATTTGGTTTTATCAAAGCGCACCAATCCTTTTTGGCGGAGTAGCTCAGGTGGTTAGAGCAGCGGAATCATAATCCGCGTGTCGGGGGTTCGAGTCCCTCCTCCGCTACCATAATTTCAATTAAATTATTGTTTTTAATAATAAAATAGAAAATCTATTCAACAGACCCACATCTAATCCCTCATAATTCAGACATT
>JAURQT010000017.1 GCA_030835985.1 Alphaproteobacteria bacterium | reverse complement strand
GTTCAGGGACTTCAATATCCCTGGCAGAGAACACAATTGTGCCATCTGGATTGCGAATCTCGCTGCTTGCCTTGCGGTAAGATAGCTGTGCAAAAATATCTGTGCCAGGCGTGGTGAATCGGCGCTCAAACTGCATGTTCTACCCTCAATAAAATCGTTTTAAAAAAAATAAAATCCGTAAGTTACGGAAATGTGTTTATCCCAAATCATCACTATATGTAGTGATATTGAAGGGTTAGACTACATGATGTGGGGGGTAGGTGCAATCTGAAAGTATAAAATTTTTACAGTTTTTTTTACCTTTTGGGGCTTGACGTTATCTTGTTTAAAACCGGTGATTCGCTGGCATGGTTTGTCAGCTTTTATCTCTTTTATCCTTGCGGGTGTCATCGTGCCGGCCAGCCTGACCCTCAGAGCCGGGCTTTCTGGTCAGGAAGATGCTTGAAAAAACAAACGCCCAGTTCTATAAATGGACAGGGCAGAAAAACCTTAATCTTTTGCGCATACAAAGCTGGCTGGTATCAACGCTGGCACTTTAAAAAAGCAGGACAGTGAAACAGCCATGACTTTTCTTTCCAAGATATTTATCAAAATGTCCGCACATCCTGTCGGCAGGGATGAATTCGGCAATCGCTATTACGAATCGCGCCGCCAGCGCGCAAACGGGCGGCCGCGTCGCTATGTTGTGTATAAGGGTGCGGTGGAAGCATCCAAAGTGCCTTCGGACTGGCATGGCTGGCTGCATTATACTGAAATGACACCGCCGCCTGAAGCCGGTCATAAAAAGCAAAGCTGGCAGAAACAGCATCTGCCAAATCTGACCGGCACAATCCATGCCTATCGTCCAAAAGGTCATGCCCTGAAAGGCGGCAAGCGGGCGGCTGCCACAGGTGATTATGAGCCATGGTCACCTAATTAGGGCGAAATGGCATAAGCGCGGCGATAAAGGTTTCTGAAGGCAAAAGAGGCAAAGATATGCGACGCAGTACATTAGAGATTGTTATGGGGTTGGTGGTTCTGGCCGGTGCAGCCGGTTTTACCGCCCTTGTATATCAGCTGGCAGATTTAAAAACCGCAAACGGCTATGAGATAGGGGCTGATTTCGGCACGACCGGCGGGCTGGCGGTTGGCGATGATGTCCGGCTTTCAGGGATCAAGGTGGGGCGGATTGTCTCGCAATCGCTGGATCCTGTTACCTATACAGCGCGCATAAATATGCAAATTGATAACAGCGTCAAATTGCCCGAGGATAGCTCTGCGCGCATTACCGCTGCCTCGCTTCTGGGCGGTAACTTCCTAGAGATATTGCCAGGCAGTTCAGATGATTTGCTACAGGCAGGGGCGGTTATCTATGATACACGCGATCCGGTTAGCCTGTCTGATCTGCTGGGTAAATTTGTTTTCCAGAATAATGATGCCGGCACGCGCTAGGGCTGGCTTCGGGGGCTGTGCCTCTATTGCCCGGCGAGCATTATCTGGTGCGGCCTGTCTGGTTTTTCTATCTCTGGCCAGCCCGATAGCCTCTGCCCAGCAGGCCCCCGCACAGGAAGGCTGGATTGTCGGGACAGGCGTTACATTACAGACCCTCGATAAAATTACCGCCCGAATTGCCACCACCGAAATGGCTCTGAGCCAGCCAACCCGTTTTGGCACGCTGGAGATAACCGCCTATCATTGTGCCTATCGCCCGCCCGAAGCCCCGCCTGAGACAGCTGCTTTTTTGCAAATAAAGGATATTGGCTATAAGGATAAAAAAAATCAGTCAGAAATAGAGGCAGTGACGGTTTTTTCCGGCTGGATGTTTGCCTCTAGCCCGGCCATCTCTGCGCTGGAACACCCTGTTTATGATGTCACGGTTCTGGCCTGTGCCAAATGATCAAAAATAATATCCTCGGCTATCTCTAGCGGTATTTCAGCCGGTTTGGCCAGGGCCGCTTGCAGGTGTTGCTGAAAGCTGTCTTTGGGTATTTCTATCAGGCCAAACTGGCGCAAATGGTCATTGGCAAATTGTGCATCCAGCAACATAAATTTGCCGTAATAAAGGCGTGCCATTAAATGAGCGAGGGCCATTTTAGAGGCATTGCTGCGGCGCGAGAACATCGATTCGCCAAAAAAGGCACTGCCAAGGCGAATACCATATAGCCCGCCTATCAGCTCTGCTTCCTCCCATACCTCAAAGGAATGGGCAAATCCCATCTTGTGCAAGGCCAGATAGAGCCGGATTATCTCTGCATTTATCCAGCTATCTTTTCGGCTATGGGTAATTTCTGCACAGCCCTCTATTACCGCACGGAAATTTTTATTGATAGTTACCTGCCAGCTGGTTTGGCGCATAATGCGCAACAGCCGGCGCGGAATATGGGGCGGGTTTATCGGCAGAATACCGCGCACAAGCGGCTCATAAAATTGTATCTGATTGTCATCACGCGACTGTGCCATCGGAAATACACCGATGGAATAGGCCTTGATGATGGTTTCCGGGGCATAGATATAGGCGTTCGTCATTGCCTGCCCATCTTATTATCAGCTATCGCTGCTAAAAAAATCCTGCTCCAGCCATTTAATGGAATAATCCCCTGTCTGGATAGCAGGCGCATCCAGCAGGCGTTTATGTAAATCCAGAGTGGTGGGAATAGGCTCTACCACAAATTCCTGTAAAGCCAGACGCAAGCGTGCCAGCGCATGGTCGCGGTCTCTGCCATGTACAATCAATTTGGCAATCAGGCTGTCATAATATGGCGGGATACGATAGCCGCTATATAAAATGGTATCTACCCGCACCCCTGAGCCGCCTGCGGCATGATAAAACTCGACCGTCCCCGGGGTGGGCACAAAGGTTTCGGGGTGTTCAGCATTAATACGGCATTCAATTGCATGGCCGGTAAAGGTGACATCTTCCTGTGTAAAGCTCAGCTTTTCCCCGCTGGCGATAAGGATTTGCTCGCGCACCAGATCCACCCCTGTGATGGCTTCGGTGATGGGATGTTCAACCTGCAAGCGTGTGTTCATCTCGATAAAGAAAAACGCGCCATCCTGATAGAGGAATTCCATCGTCCCCACACCCAGATAGCCCATCTGTCCGGCGGCCCTGGCAGCGGTTTCGCCAATAAATTTGCGCTGTTCCTCGCTCAGGGCAGGTGAGGGGGCTTCTTCAAATAATTTTTGGTGGCGTCTTTGCACCGAACATTCGCGCTCGCCAAGATGCACTGCATTGCCATACTTATCTGCAATTATCTGCACTTCGATATGGCGCGGATTATCCAGATAACGTTCCAGATACACTGTATCATCGCCAAAAGCGGCTTTTGCCTCGGAGCGGGCAGACGAAAAGGCTTCGGCCAGATCATCGGCACTGGCGGCAACCTTCATCCCTCGCCCGCCACCGCCAGAGGCTGCTTTTACCAGCAATGGAAAGCCGATATCCCTGGCCAGCTTTGTTGCTTCTTCCAGGGTTGGTACAGCGCCCGGCGAGCCGGGTACAAGCGGCAGACCAGAGGCGGCTGCGGTAATTTTTGCCTGAACCTTGTCGCCCATTTGACGGATATGATCCGGCTCTGGCCCGATAAAGGTCAGGCAATGCGCTTGAACAATATCGGCAAAATCGGCATTTTCTGCCAGAAATCCTACACCGGGATGTACCGCATCACACCCCGTTACGGCCGCTGCAGAAATCAAATTGGGAATATTCAGATACGAATGTGCCGCCGCTGGCGGGCCGATACATACGCTTTCATCTGCCAGACGCACTGGCATGGATTCTTCGTCAGCTGTTGAATGGACAACAACCGTTGGGATGCCCATTTCCTTGCAGGCGCGCAATACCCGCAACGCAACATCACCGCGATTAGCAATAAGAATCTTTTTGAACATGACTACTCTATAATGGCAAGGGGCTGATCAAATTCGATAGGCTGGGCGTTATCCACCAAAATACGGGTTAATTTTCCATCTGCCGGAGCGGTAATCGGGTTCATCACCTTCATCGCTTCCACAATAAACAGGGTCTGGCCTTTTTTCACCTGATCCCCTTCTTTGGCAAAAAGCGGTGCATCTGGCTCAGGGG
>JAURQT010000184.1 GCA_030835985.1 Alphaproteobacteria bacterium | reverse complement strand
GGTGATGCATGAAGACGGCTATATCGAAATTCGCGATCGTGCCAAGGATATTATTATTTCTGGGGGCGAGAATATCAGCTCTATCGAGGTGGAAAAAGCCCTTTATACCCATCCGGCTGTGGCACTGGCAGCGGTGGTGGCGATGCCGGATGAAAAATGGGGCGAGGTACCTTGTGCCTTTATTGAGCTGGCAGATGGCCATAGCCTGAGCGAGGCAGAATTAATAGAGCATTGCCGCGCCCATCTGGCAGGGTTTATGCGCCCGAAAAAAGTGATCTTTAGCGAATTGCCGAAAACCACTACTGGCAAAATCCTGAAAACCGAGCTGCGCGACAGGGCAAAATCCCCTTCCTAATCCGGCTCTGATACTTGCTTTTATTTTTTTCAAGGCCGTTCTTTGGAGCGTTTTCTTCTGCCAGGGTTGGCTAAAAAAAAGACTGACGCCCGATGTCAGGCAACGATTGGCGATTGGAAGCCAAGCTATGATCCCGGAGGCATCGGGACAATAGAGGGCGAGGATGAAAATGGGCTGTTTTTTGGGCTGGGCTTTAATTACCATATCAGCGAGGCGGCCGCGATTACGTTTGGCTATGACCTTTATGATTCAGATGAGAGTTTGAGCTATACCCATATAGGCTTGCGCTATTATCTGAGATAGCGGTGCAGGTTAAGGCGGGGGTTAAGTTTATGTGAAAAGGTTAATTCAGGTTATGGTGTGATTCTATTTTAAGGGTTTTAGGGAAAGAATGTTGTGAATGTACTTATCTCCTCGATGGCCGCGGTAGGCTGACCTGTTAAAGGGTCGTTTACTGCGGTTTTTTATTTCCCCCCTACCCCCCCACTTTATATCAGGGAAAACTGTTTTTTATTGCCGCAGGGGGAAAAAGGGCGCTTACTTTACTCATGCAACAGGCAGTCCGGCTTTTTCTTGAAAAAATTCCCCATACAATTCTGGCCATCGCCTTTATGGTGATCGCCGGGGTTTTGGTGACCTTTATGCAGACAGGGGTAAAGCTGCTCAGTGGCGAGCTGCATCCTTTTGTTATCGTGTTTTTCCGTGCCTTTCTGGTGCTGTTTATTCTATCACCAGCGATTTTCTACAAGGGGGTCGGGGTGCTGGCTACTTCCTCCTATCCTTTACAAATAACGCGCGGCCTGTTTGGCGGGTCGGGCATGGTATGTGTGTTTACCGGCCTCAGCCTGGTACCGCTGGCCGAGGCAACCACCCTGTTATTTACCGTGCCGATTTTTGCCACCCTGCTCTCTATCCTGTTTTTTAAAGAGGTGGTCGGTATTCGCCGCTGGACAGCGATTTTATTCGGTTTTGCCGGCACGATTGTGGTGATGCGCCCGGATATTGCGCTATCGGCTGGCCATTTGATGCTGTTATATGCCGCCTTTGCCTGGTCGGTATGTGTCCTAATCGCCAAAAAGCTGACCAGGAGTGACAATGTCCTGTCGATCACTTTCTGGCAGGCGGTGGGCAGTGCGCCTATCGGCTTTATTTTATGTCTGTATGTCTGGCAATGGCCGGATATGCGCCAGTTGCTGTTCCTGTTTGGCATAGCCGGCTTGGGGACATTTGGCCATTTATTGATGTATGCCGCCCTGCAACGTGGCAGCGTTTCCTTTATTCTGCCGCTGGATTATTTGCGGATTATCTGGTCAACCGCTATCGGCATTTTTATTTTTGCCGATATACCCGGCCTTAATCTGTATATTGGCGGGGCGCTGATTGTCGGGGCGACCAGCTTTATCACCTTGCGCGAATTAAAGCTGAAAAAACAGCCCAAAGACAGAGCTGGCATCGCCTGACCCCTCCCCTCTGCGTAAGGCAGGAAAAACTTGTCCCCCCATCGGCCAGGCTGAAATCGGTATAAGACAAACCCCGCCGCAAGGGTCAACGCCCTCTGGCAGGGGAGATATTACAAGGCAGTTCATCATTGCTAATTTTACTTTTTTCAGGTAGCTCTTTTCCTAACGCTTCTATGGATTTTCCTTAAATTGAGAGCCGAGGAAAAAATGACCTCTGATAAAAATATATTTTCAAACTTGCTGCGTCCTCTTCTAATCGCCATCGCCTTGCTGGCGGGCAGTGCCAGCTTGGCCTCGGCACAGGAGGTTACCTTGAAGATGCATCAATTCCTGCCGGCAAATGCCAATGCCCCGAAACTGGTTCTCGATGTCTGGGCAGAGCGGGTGGAAAAAGATTCGAGCGGCAGAATTAAAATTGACCATTACCCTTCTATGCAACTTGGTGGTCGCCCGCCCGAGCTGGTCGATCAGGTTGTAAACGGGGTCGCGGATATTATCTGGACAGTGGTGGGCTATACGCCCGGGCGCTTCCCCTCAACCGAGGTGTTTGAGCTGCCCTTTATGATGAAGGATGTCGGCGCGCTTTCCTGTGCATTCTGGAATATGTTTGAAAAACACATGAAGGAGACAGAATTTGCCGATATGCATATTCTGGGCACCTGGGTACATGGGCCGGGCGTTTTTCACACCGAAGACCCGGTAGAGGAAATTGCCGATTTAAAGGGGATGAAAATTCGCGGCGGATCGCGGGTGGTCAATCAATTGCTGGAACAGGTTGGTGCAACCCCTGTGGGTATGCCTGTACCGGCTGTGCCGGAAAGCCTGTCAAAGGGGGTTATCAATGGCACGACTATCCCATGGGAGGTTACCACTTCTTTGAAAGTGCCGGATCTGGTCGAAAATCACACCGAATTTGAAGGTTCCGCCCTTTATACCCTGACCTTTATCATGGCGATGAATAAGGAAAAATATAACAGCCTGCCCGCAGATTTACAGGCCATAATCGATAAACATTCGGGGCTGGAATTTTCTGTTTTTGCCGGACGCACCCAGTCTGGCCAGGATGGCCCTGCCCGTCAATTGGCGGTCGATAATGGCAATAATATCATCACGCTTGGCAAGGATAAGGTGGCCGAGTGGCAGCAAACTGTCCAGCCTATCTATCAACGCTGGATAGAGGATATGAACGAAAAAGGCCTGGACGGGGCAGGACTGGTGGCCGAAGCGCGCGCCCGCCAGGATAGCTGTCTTGCCCAGTTAAGCCAGTAAAAAAAAGGCCGGATACCCGCTTGCCCGATAGCCGTGTTGGCCTTTGTTCCTCCAGATAGATTAATCTTGCTTATGAGCTGTTTTATTCAACAAATTGCCCGCCTTTCCAGCCTGTTTGGCGGGATGGTGCTGGCAGGGCTTATCCTTCTTACCTGCCTGTCTGTTGCCGGGCGGCTGATGAATAGCCTGTTGCATCTGGATGGGGTACAGGCCTTTATGCCAGGGCTGGCCAACGCCCTGATTGCCGCTGGCATTGGCCCGATAACCGGCGATTACGAGATTGTTCAGGCTGGTATGGCGTGCGTAATATTCGCCTTTCTGCCGTTGTGCCAGCTGCAAGCCGGCCATGCATCGGTAGATATCTTTACCGATAAAATGCCGAAAGAAATACGCAAAGCCCTTATTTTTATGGCTGAAATCGCCTTTGCACTGACCCTGATATTAGTGGCCTGGCAATTGGCAAACGGGCTGGGCGATAAATATCGCAGCCATGAAACCACTGCCCTGTTGGAATTTCCGGTCTGGTATGGCTATGCCGTCTCGCTTGTGATGGCCATTTTTGCCGGCTTTGTTGCGGTTGTGATGGCCTATTTTCGGGCGCTGGAACTATTGTTTGGCCAGCCGCATAAATTGCGAGACGAGAAGACGCTGTCATGACAGATATCTTTCTTGGCATCCTGTCCTTTCCTGTTTTGCTGTTGCTGATTTTTTTGCGCGTACCCATCGGGCTTGCGATGTTTATTACCGGCCTTATCGGCATGATATGGGTCAGCGGCGATACCGCTATCGCCTTTGGCCGCTTGCGCCATGAAAGTTTCAGCACCTTTTCCAATTATTCCCTATCGATTGTGCCGATGTTTTTGCTGATGGGGCATTTTGCCACGCTGGGCGGCATCAGCAAATCCCTGTTCAATGCCGCAGAAAGCTGGCTGGGACATAAAAAAGGCGGGCTGGCAATGGCCTCGGTGGGAGCCTGTGCCGGATTTGGGGCGATTTGCGGCTCGTCACTGGCCACCGCTGCCACGATGAGCAAGGTTGCGCTGCCGGAAATGAAAAGGCTGGGCTATACAGGCGGGCTTTCCACCGCAACGCTGGCCGCCGGCGGAACATTGGGCATTCTTATTCCCCCTTCTGTGATATTGGTGATTTATGCCATTTTAACCGAACAGAATATCGCCAAATTATTTCTGGCCGCCTTTATTCCAGGATTGATGGCGGCGGCTGGCTATATGCTGGTGATTGCCCTTTATGTCCGGCTTTATCCGCAATCAGCCGGGGTGCGTGCGCGCCGCCCCTATGGCGTACGTCTGCGCGCGATGCTGGATGTCTGGCCCGTATTATTGCTGTTTTTACTGGTTGTTGGCGGCATTTATCTAGGCTGGTTTACCCCAAGCGAAGCGGCCGCCATTGGCGCGTTTGGCACTGGTCTGATGGCCTATCTATCGGGGGGCTTGAACTGGAAATCTCTAGCGAAGAGTTTTTATGCCACGGGTCAATCTACCGCCATGATTTTCTTTATCATTCTGGGGGCAGCTTTTTATAATGGTTTTCTGGCGCTTACCCAGGTGCCTCAGGAAATTGGCCTGTGGGTCAGCACGCAGGGGTTCAGCCCCATTGCCATTGTGATTTTCATTATTTGTTTTTATCTGATCCTGGGCTGTTTTATGGACAGCCTGTCGATGATTTTATTGACCATTCCGATTTTCTGGCCAGTGGTAATGGAGCTGGATTTCACCTTTGTTACGATGGCAGAATTGCACGCCCACCGGGCGGCCGATGCACTAACAGCCGGTATCCAGCTTGCCCCTGAAATGCTGGAAAGCGTACAAACCAGCCTTGCCGCCGGCATGGAATTAACCCGCGAGCAAATCAAGGCCCTTGAGCTGAGAGGGGTAAGCAAGGGCGCACTGGCCAGGCTAAATACAGAACAGCTGGCTATCTGGTTTGGTGTTCTGGTGCTGATTGTGGTGGAAGTTGGGCTGATCACCCCGCCTGTGGGCATGAATTTATTTATCCTGAATGCGATGGATAAAGACACCCCCATTCAAGAAACCTATAAAGCGGTGCTGTTCTTTGTTGCCTCGGATATGAGCCGGGTTGTGCTTATCCTTATCTTTCCTGTTATCACGCTTGGCGTGCTCGGCTGGTAGGCGGCTCTGTATTAATCCTTATGGGCGCGGCGGCGGCTTGCCCTGATATCTGACCAGAATATCGCCTTCTGCCTGTTTTTCATCCCGGACACCCAATATGATGCCCTTGCGCCGGGATTTGCCGCGATTGGCAATGATTTCATCTGTTGTCAGGGTGGTGCGCTGGCCACAGCGCAACGCCCAGTGATGCAACATCTCATAACCGCTTTGCACTGCCGCCTGATAATCTGGATGCCGCCCTAAATCGACCAGCTCATCCGGGTCTGTTTCGCGGTCAAATAACATAGGCGGTATTCCGCCTTCAGCATGCATAAACTTCCATTTTTCATTGGCGATCATAAACAGCCTGGCATCTTTTGGGCTGACCCCCAATTTACCCGCCAGAGGGGACATGGAATAATCATATTCGCTGACCACATAATCGCGCCATTCTTTGGGGTTTTGCCCATGGATGAACGGCAATAAAGAGCGCCCTTCCAGCCATTCATCGGGCACATCGCCTGAGAGAAAATCCATAAAAGTTGCGGCCAGATCAATGGATTCTGTCAAGGCATCGCATACCGTAGCGCGGCTATTATCGGCCTGTGGGCCGGGGTCATATATAATCAGAGGGACTTTTACCGATGGGTCATGAAACAAATCTTTCTCGCCCAGCCAGTGATCGCCTAAATAATCGCCATGATCAGAGGTTACCACAATCATGGTATTTTCCATCTGGCCGCTGGTTTTCAGATATTCAAACAACACCCCCATCTGGTCATCTATCTGTTTAATCAGCCCCATATAAGCGCCCAGAACATTATTTCGAACATCCTCATCCTGAAAGGCTTTACCGATCGCATTTTGGGTAAAGGCGGCATAGACAGGGTTGGGATCCTCCAGCTCGGAGGGGTGGCGAACAGGCGGCACAAAGCAGTCTTTTCCATACATATTATGATAGGGGGCTGGCACAATATACGGCCAATGCGGCTTGATATAGCTGACATGGCACATCCATGGCCGCGCGCTATCTTCATGCTGCTTTAGAAATTTCAGCGTCTCGCGGGTCAGCCACGGAGTTTCTGAATCCTCCTCACGGATATTTGCTGGCAAATGGCTGTTGGCATAAAGCCAGCCCGATGCCATATCCCCCTCTTCATCCAGACCCGCATTGGCAAAATCATGCCAGGGATTATCCCCGCCATAGCCCCTGTTTTGCAAATATCGATTATAGGCAGAGGGCAATTCATCATAAGCGCCATCCGGCCCTTGCCCCCATAAGCCATCATCACGGGTATATATATCAAAACCGCATTCAGCGACCCGTGCCCCGATAATACTATCCGGGGCAAGGCCTAAACG
>JAURQT010000183.1 GCA_030835985.1 Alphaproteobacteria bacterium | reverse complement strand
CTCCCCGGAACAAATGCGCGATATGATCGAAGCGCTATTTGCCAAGACAGATGAATTCCGTGCCCAGCATGATCTTGACCCGCCCGGGGATCTGACCGGCTTTACCGAATTATTGCGGCTGATTTTTTCCGATGATGCGGCCGGACAGGCGATTTTTGCCAGCTTTGATGAAGAATTACTCACCACCTTGTGGGATATGTATCAGAAACGTGTACTGGTAGAAATGAAATAGATGACAGGTGAAATACTCATCTATCTGGTGCTGGCCGGGCTGGCAGGCGGCTTTATTAACGGGCTGGCCGGATTTGGTACCGCGTTATTTGCCCTTGGCTTTCTGTTGCAAATCCTGCCGCCTGTCCAGGCGGTTGGGCTGGTTCTTGTGCTGTCTGTCTTTAGCGGACTGCAAGGGTTATGGATAGTGCGCCAGCAAATTTTTGAACATCCCAGGCGGCTGCTGCGCTTTATTTTGCCAGCGGTTATCGGCATTCCTGTTGGTGTTTCCAGCCTCAGCTTTATTGATGCCGAACTGTTAAAGATATTTATCGGTTTATTTATGCTGTTCTATGGCGGTTTTTTTGCGTTGCGGGCAAATCTGCCCACCCTGTCCGGGTCAGCGCCAATGACAGACAGGCTGGTCGGGCTAATAGGCGGGATATTAGGCGGTGCGGCCGGGCTTTCAGGGGCGATTATTACAGTCTGGCTATCAATGCGCCCCTATAGCAAGAACGAAACACGCGCTGTTCTGCAACCTTTTAATGTCAGCGTTTTGGGACTATCCATTATCATGCTGGCCTTAAACGGTGCCTACAGCCTTGCCAGCCTTGTTCATTTGGCGGTTATCATGCCAGCTGGTCTGGTGGCTGCCCAAATCGGCATCTGGCTATTTAAAAGGCTGGAAACGCCTCAATTCAGGCGGCTATTGATCATTATGATGTTTGTTTCAGGCCTTATTCTGATTTTGCGGAGCCTGTTTGGGGTATAAAGCTGTTTTTTGCGTCTTAAATCAGCTCATCCTTGCGGTCATCCGTCTCGCCATAGCGTTTCAGGGTCGCAGGCTTTGTGCCTTCATACAGCCTTTCCAGATTATCAGCGATTTTTGCATTTTCACGTTCAAACAGGCTATTGCCCTTTAAATCGCTTTCCACAATAAAGGGGCCCATATTTTCTACCTCAATCACCCACATGGCCTGAGCCAGCCCCAGCTCTTCATGCCAGTGAACATCTTTTACCCGTACCACACCGCGCCCCAAAAGTGCGCCTGTACCATAGCCAACAGTGGTCAAATACACCGCGCCATTGGGAACAAAATGCTGGCGATAATCTTCTGCGCTCATCCCGCCCTTGCCAATAATCAGCTTGGCCCCCGATGCAGCCATCCAGTCGCCTATCCATTTGGAAAAGCGAAAAGAGGCAGTAGCGGTTACCGCCCCCATATTAAACGAGCCATCTGCATTGATACTGGCCGCCGGCGAGCAATGAAAGTTCGCCGCACTCTGCATGGGTAAATCCATCGGGATATTGGCTTTTTCTTCTAGCGCGCGCATATAAACGCCTTCCCGTGCGGTATAGATAGTCCCATCCAGATAAACCACATCGCCCAGCCGTAATTCGGCCAGGGCTTCCGGTGTCGGATTGGTGCTTAACCTTAATTTGCGTGGGCTTTTTCCAGCCATGTGCTGTCCTCCCATTCGACTGTTTCGCGGCGCTGATAGGGGGTAAACCAGTCAGGGTCGGTGCGATATTCTACCTGCCCATCGGCATAGATACGTGCCACCGCCCGCCGCGAGGATAAACAAAAAGCATGCACAGACATCTGCATCCCGCCGGTATGGCAATAGCCCACCTCGATATTGCAATCAATCACCATAGAGCTGCCAACAAAGCCCATCGCGCCCATGCCGATATTATTGCCCAGTTCGGTAAACTCAGCTTCCAGGGCAGCGATTTTAGGGTCAGGGTTTTTATCGCCAACCACGCGCAGACAGGCCGCCCGTTTCCCCAACACCATACAGGCATCTTTTGTCCCGCCCAGCCCAATGCCGATAATGGCTGGCTGACAGGCAAGGCCGCGCTTGCCAAAGGCGACCAGACTATCCAGATAAAACCGCTTTATCCCCGCAATCCCGTCTGATGGAAACAGCATCCGGTAATCTGTGCCAAACAGGCCGCCCTTATGAACTGTTATCAGGTCAATCCATTCGCCGTCCGGCTCGAACGCATATTCGATTTCAGGGGCGCCAATACCCACATTGTTATTATGATCCGTGCGCCAAAGCGGATGCACACGGTTCGGGCGCAGAGGCACATTTTGCGTGGCATTGGCCGTGGCCCGCCGCAAGGCGGTTTCCAGTGCGATAGGCCCGCCTTCTATGCGGGCTTCATTGCCCATTTTTACATACCAGCGCGGGGTGCCGGTATCGCCGCACATGGCCCGTCTATCTTCCTTGGCCGCCTCGTAATTTTCCAGCATGGCCTGCAGCACAAACGCAGACAGATCGCCATCCTCCTTTGCGGCAGCAGATTTCAGCCCATCCAGATAATCTTCCGGAATTTCAATGGCTGCCTTTTCCATCAAAATTTCAGCGGTTTTTTGAATAAGGGCAGTGGATATCATCTTGTGCTTCTTTCTTTTGTGCTACAGGCCCCTGGTTCAGGATACCAGTGTTGCAGGGGCATCTTCTGGCAATATCGTCTCGCCAGGCCGAACAATGGTAAAATCGACATTCTCGCGGCTTACCTCCAGCGTCTCGCCTGTTTGTTTGACCAGCGTGAAGTAAGAATCC
Organism: Alphaproteobacteria bacterium; assembly: GCA_030835985.1. GTDB lineage: Bacteria > Pseudomonadota > Alphaproteobacteria > Puniceispirillales > Puniceispirillaceae > JADHLI01. The sequence continues at coordinate 3,189 of JAURQT010000183.1, read as the reverse complement.
TCCAGCGAGCCTTCTTCTGGAAAATCCTCACGAAAATGGGCGCCTCTGGAATTTTCCCGTGCCAGGGCAGCATGGGCGATCACTTGCGATATTTCTATCAGATTATCCATATTTAGCCAGTCATGCCAGGTCAGATTAAAGGCGCGCATCCCGTCTGTCACGCCAGTTTCATACAGATCATTTTTCAGCCTGGACAGTTCTGCCAGCCCGTTTTTAATGCCGGCCGCCTCGCGCATCACCCCGACATCATCCCACATGATCTGGCGCAATTGCTGGCGCAGGCTGTTTAAATCCCCGCCTGTTCTGGCAAAAGGACGGCACGCTCTGTCAATCTCGTCTTGCAGGATACCTTCATCCGGATCGCGCAATGCCCCCGTTTTCAGTGCATCGCGCCCCATCACATCACCAGCCACCCCGCCATAGACAGTGGAATTGGCCACCCCGTTGCCGCCCAGCCGGTTAGAGCCATGCGCCCCGCCGGCATCCTCGCCTGCGACATACAGGCCAGGAATTTGGGTTTTTGTATCCACATCCACCACCACCCCCCCCATAAAATAATGCGCGGTTGGCACAACCTCTACCTTGCCGGCGGCCAAATCAAATCCGCTATCGGCACAGCGTTTGACCATACCCGGGAAAAGCTGGCGCACCTTGTTAGGGCCCAAATGCGACATAGAAATATACACACCGCCATTCGGGCTGGCATTGGATTTCCGCATTTCTGCATAAATGCCGCGGCTGACCACATCACGGGTGGCGCGCTCGCCTCTGGCATCATAATCAAACATAAAGCGGTCATCATAATTATTCAATAAATGCCCGCCTGCCCCGCGCAAGCCTTCTTCCAGCACTGTGCCGGTCATACGGGTATGATCGCCTGCCAGCAAGCCGGTAGGGTGAAATTGCACCATTTCCATATCGCGCAAGGGCAGACCGCGCCGCAAAGCCATCGCCAGCCCATCCATTGTTTTATCCCCGGAAGGGGTGTGATAGCGATACATGGTGGGCCCGCCACCTGTGGACATCAAAACCGTCCTGGCACGCACAAAGCGGAATTTGCCGGTACGCATATCGATAAACAACACCCCTGCCAGCCCCTCGCCGCCGGTGGCCGGAATAAAGGCGATAGCACGATGTTCCTGCAGCTTTTCAACAGGCCTGCGCAAGACCTGTTCCATCAGCCGGCTGATAATCTCGATACCTGTTAAATCGCCCTTATGGACGGTTCTGTCTGCGGTTTGCCCGGCAAAGGCCTTTTGATGCAGACTGCCATCAGGATTGCGATCAAAAAAGCACCCCACCTCATTTTCCAACTCGGTAATCCGTTCAACAGCCAGATTACAAAGCCGCCAGGCCATATCCTGATCCGGCAGCCATTTGCCGCCAATAATCGTATCCATGAAATGACGTTCAACCGTATCGCCGCCGCCCAGAGCCACGTTATAGCCGCCCTGAACCATACGGGTACAGCCGCATTTGCCAATAAGCCCCTTTACCGCAAGAGTAATCTTTAAATCCGGGGCGGTGCGCTGGGCGTGCAGGGCAGCAAACAGGCCTGCCCCGCCCGAGCCAAGAATAAGAATATCGGTATCTTGCCGTTCAATTTCGGTCATGTTCACTCAGCCATAAATTGTTGCACTTAGAAAAAAACTTGTTGCCAGAGCAAATCCGGCTGCAAGCGCGCTCGCAGCATAGGTTTTCTGGGCTGGCGACCAGGGCAGCCATTCCAGCGCCATAAGGCGCAAACCGCCAAAAAAATGTACCGATAATAAAAAGACCAGCCCATATTCGGCCAGCTTTACATACCAGAAATCTGTCCAGGACAAAAACCCGTCCAGCGCAGCCGGATCGCGTAAAGCCAGCGATAACACCCAAAAATGCAAGGGCAGAAACAGCGCCAGCACAAGCCCGGAAATACGGTGCAGGATAAAGGCAAACCAGAGCGATTGTTTTCTGTGACCTGAAAGTTTCATTATCTATTATCCTGTCACACTATAGACAGCCTGCAAGCCAAGCCCGCCCAGCCCCAGCGCAATCCCCCAACAGATAGCGGTTAATAGCGCCCCTTTCAGCCCTGCCCATTCATGCAATATAGCGCGCAATCCAATCGCCGCATGAATAGCCACTGCCAGCGCAAATAGCCCGTAAAACGCTGCCCAGAAAAAACTGCCTTGTGTGCGTGATAAAATCTCCGCCGCGCTTAGCCCGTTTTGCACCGCATAAATCATCACCGCGATATGGCCGATGACCAGCGGTGCCATTATCAGCGCGGTGGCGCGTTGCAAAATATATAATCGCGCGCTTATCATGCTTTTTCCCCTTTTTTACCACTGCCCGCCAGCGATAACAGGCTGCGCATCGCATATTTGGCACTCTCGCGCTTTAGCCCGGCAATAGAGGCGGTCGGGTTCAGCTCATTCGGACAATATTTCTGACAGGATTGCTGGGAATGACAATTATGACAGCCGCCTGTGCCGCTAACTGCTTGCAAAATTGCCTCACGCCCGCCATCACGTACATCATTCACCAGCGACCATGCCCGGTTCAGCGCTGCAGGCCCCAGATAGTCCGGATTACTGGCCACCACATCACAGGCCGCATAACAGACCGCACAATTGATACATTCGATGGCCGCGTTGGCTGCCTGGCGCTCGGCTGTTTCCTCCTCTACAGGCTGAATGGCATCGCGCGCGGTTCGGGTGGGGTGATGCACCGCTTCTGCCCGTACCCATTTATCAAAAAACAGATCCATATCCACGACCAAATCCTTGATAACCGGCAGATTACGCAACGGGCTGATGGTCAGGCCATCGGCAGGCCTCATTCCATCGGTGATTTTTTTCACATGAGTCCGGCACGTCCAGCGCGGCACGCCATTGACCATCATCGCACATGACCCGCACATCCCCACACGGCAGGCAAAGCGATAACTCAGGCCGGTATCGATATATTGCTGAATATAGCTGACCACATCCAGAATAGTCTGGCTTTCCTGCAACGGTACCTGAAAGGTTTGATAGCTGCCTTCCTCGCCGCTACCGCGCCAAATATGCACATCCAGAAGCTGTTCTTTTGCCGGCAGACTATCGGGCATCTATTTTTCCATTTTACTATTTCAGCGAACCGTAAATTTATCTCGAAATAATGGCGATAAAAATTTAGGGATGCAAAGAGAATTCGCAAATTCTT
>JAURQT010000016.1 GCA_030835985.1 Alphaproteobacteria bacterium | reverse complement strand
CGGCGGCCTTGCCATGTCCACTATTGTGGCCTGCGGTCTTTTTTCCGCGATTTGCGGCTCGTCTCTTGCCACCGCAGCGACCATGTCAAAAGTATCCATGCCGGAAATGCGCCGCTATAAATATCATGACAGTCTGGCAACCGCCTCTATCGCCGCAGGGGGCACGCTGGGGATTTTAATACCGCCAAGTGTAATCCTGGTCATTTACGGTCTGATGACAGAAGAATCTGTTGGCCAGCTATTTGTTGCCGGTATTCTGCCAGGCATTTTAGGCGTATTTCTGTATATCGGGGCCGTGATGTTTGTGGTAACCCGGAACCCGGCAGCCGGGCCTGCAGGCGATAAAACCGGCTGGGCAGACAGGCTTATCGCGCTAAAGGATGTATGGGCAACACTGGGTTTATTTATCTTTGTGATTGGCGGTATTTATACCGGCCTGTTCACCCCGACAGAGGCAGCCGGTACAGGGGCTGGCGGGGCGATGCTGCTGACCTGGTTGCGCGGCAATCTATCGCTAAAGGCGCTGATGGATGTGTTATATGAAGCGGCTGCCACTACAGCAAAATTATTCACCGTTCTGTTCGGTGCGCTGATTTTTTCCAATTTTGTTAATCGTGCCGGCTTGCCAGATGCACTGATTTCCATTGTAACTTCTTTTGATGTCGCCCCTATCGGGGTTATCTTTATTATCTTGCTGATTTATCTGGCATTGGGATGTGTGTTTGAATCCCTTTCCATGATTTTGCTGACCGTCCCTATTTTTGCCCCTCTGGTAGAAAGTCTGGGCTTTGATTTGATCTGGTTCGGGATTTTGGTTGTGGTGGTTACAGAAATCAGCCTGATTACCCCGCCTATCGGGCTGAATGTATTTGTCCTGAAAGGCGTGTTAAAGGATGTCTCTATTCAAACCATTTTTAAGGGGGTTACCCCCTTTTGGTGTGCAGATATTATCCGTCTGATTATTCTGGCACTTATTCCGTCCATTGCGCTTATTCTGCCCTCGATGATGTAGCCGGGCGGGTGATTTCCTTTTTCATCTCCTCTGCTACAATCTTGCCCATCGCGTTACGGGGCAGCGCGTCGATAAAGTAGAATTGGCGCGGATGCTTATATCTGGCCAGCCGGCCATGCAAATAGGATTTTAGCTGTTCTTCATCTGCATTCGGGCTTGCCCCTATCACTGCAACTGGTACCTCACCCCATTCATTATCTGGCTGGCCGACCACCGCCACCTCTTCAATATCGCGATGGCGGAGCAAGACCCGCTCTATTTCGGCGGGATAGATATTTTCGCCGCCGGAAATAATGACGTGCTTTATGCGATCGACAAACCAGAACAGCCCGGCGGCATCTTTATAGGCAACATCCCCTGAATAAAACCACCCCTCTTGCAGGGCTTTTTTTGTTTGTGCCTCATCCTGCCAATAGCCCATCAGGACATTGTCACCGCGTACACATATTTCGCCTGGCTCGCCTGTCCTGACCGGTCTGGCATTATGATCACGAATTTCCACCTCACAGCCACATCCCTGACGCCCGATAGACCCCACACTCTCAAAAGCTTCTGCAATATGCTGATAAATCGCCATTGGGCTTGTTTCTGTTGCCCCATAGATTTGAATAACCGGCACAGAGCGGGCATGAACAGCCTCGATCAGCTCAATCGGCACATCTGTTGAGCCAATAGAGATGGCCCGCAATCCAGAAATATCGGTATCTGCCCAGCCTGGCTGTTCGATAAGGCGTTTTAATATTGTGGGCACAACAATCACCAAATCCGATTTGGCACAATCGCGCAAACAGGCTTCAGGGTCAAAGACGCTATGCAGGCGCACAGTTGCCCCGATAAAAAAGGCAGGGGTTGCCAGAATATTCAAGCCCCCGACATGAAAAAGCGGCAAGACACATAAAATATGATCATCTGCGCGCATCTGATGGGCATCAAGGCTCATCACCGCATTGGCACGCACCGCCTTTTGACTAAGCAGCACCCCTTTTGGCCGGCCGGTTGACCCGGAAGTATAGACCAGCAATAATGCGCTATCCTCTGACACCGCCCCCCCTTCAAGGCCAGTGTTTTCCGCCCGATTCTGGGCAAAAAATTCAGAAGCCAGCATCGAGGTAGAGGGGAAGATATTCCTTCCCAGCTCGGCAAATTTTTCATCAAACAGCAATATCTTTGGCTGGCAATCAGCCAGAATATCGCTTAATTCCTGTTTCGATAATCGCCAGTTAAGCGGCACAAATACCGCCCCGATTTTGGCACAGGCAAATAACAGAATGAAAATATCGGGATGGTTAAATCCCAGATAGGCGAGCCTGTCTGATGTGCCTATCTTCTGGCTGCGCAAAAGTTCAGCTGCCTTATCAATTCTGGCCGCCATTTGCTGATAGCCAAGAGGTACATCGTTAAAAATAATTGCTGGCTTGTTCGGGGTTGAGGCGGCCGCATCGGCAATCCAGCTATCAATCGTCATCGCTTTCACCAGGCTTGTAGAGCGCAGCCTTGCCCAGCATATCCAGGCATAATTCAGCCGTCCAGGGCAGCATTAAAGACCCGCACCGACTATCACGATATAGCCGTTCCAGCGGCAGGGAACGCAACATGGACTGGCCGCCACAGGTACGGATAGCCAATTGGGCCAGCGCATTGGCATTTTCCATTACCGTATGCTGGGCAGACCAGGCGCGCATCAAACTTTCCTGACACGGGTCAGGCCGGGCTTCGGAAATAGCCTGGAACCAGAGGGACTTTGTTTGATCCAGCATCAGCCGCATTTGTGCCACCGCCAGCTGTTTGGTCGGGAACATCCGCCTTTTAACCGGTGGCACACCCGGAATTTCCCCGCGTAGATAGGCAATGGTAAAATCATAACAGGCCTGGGCAATGCCCATATAGCTGGGGGTCAGGGTCATAAACATATGCGGCCAGCGGCTGGCGGCCTGCGGATAAATCCCTGCCGGCATCAGCTGGGCTTGTCTGTCCACCTCTACATTTTCAAAAATCAATGTGCGCGAGACGGTTCCGCGCATACCAAGCGGATCCCACTCGCCTTCGACCCGCACGCCCTTTGCATCGGCCGGTATGGCAATATACATGGTATTGCGCCGACTATGCGGGGCATCCGGACTATCCAGTTCGGTACATAGCGCGCCATAATAATCGGCATGGCCTGAAAGAGAGGCAAAGATTTTTTTCCCGTTAATCACCCAGCCATTTTCGGTTTTCAGCGCGGTCGTGCCAAAAGCCTTGAAGCCGGCGGCGGCCGCGCTGCCTTCGGAAAAAGGCTGGGAATAAATTTTCCCCTCATTTAAAATACGCTGATAATGCAAACGGCGCATTTGCTGATGGGACTGATAAAGTTCTGCATCAAATGCCAGTTGATCCAGCAGATCACCTGTCCACAGACATGAAGAGACATGCATATTAAAGGTCAGGGCAGTTGCCCCGCAAAAACGGCCAATTTCAGCCGCTGCCAGCATATAGCTTTTCAAATCTGCCCCAAGCCCGCCTTCTGTTTCAGGAATACAGATACCCAGCAAGCCGGATTTTGCCAAATCCACATAATTTTCAGATGGAAAGCTGGCATTGCGATCATATCCGGCCGCTCGCGGGGCAAATTTTTCTACTGCCAGATTACGTGCCATATCGCATAGCCGGGCTTGCTTGTCGGTTAGCCCCCATAAATGCGGGTGGAAAATAGGTTCAATATCTTGCGTCATTTTCGGGCAAACCTGTCTTTATCGGGCAATAAACTTATCTAGAATTTGGCTAATTTCACGCGGGGCTTCAAGGGGAAGAAGATGGCCAACCCCCTCCAGGCAGTGATATTCTGCCTGCTGGAATTTTTCTGCCATTTTTGCCAGTGTTTTTGCCGGGGCGTTAGTATCTTCACTGCCGGAAATAACGCAAACGCGCTGGGGGATGCTGGCAATATCCTCACGCCGGTTAAAGGTTACAAGACAGCTCAGAATATCGCGCCAAACCTGTTCTGAAATGCTGGACATAGAATGGATTGCTGCCTGTTTTACCGCTTGTGATGCGTTTGCCCCGATAGTTGCTGGCACAGCCGACCGGGCAATTTCAGCCATTGTTTGCCCTGCATCCAGAGGGGCAAGCCGCAATTTTAAAAACGCCTCTTTAAAGCTGTCATCGCGCCCGCCAAATGCGGCTGTTGCCCCCAGCATAGAAAGGCTGGCTACCTGTTCTGGAAAGCTGGCAGTATGTTCCAGTGCCACCATACCGCCAATAGAATGCCCGACCAGATGAACAGGTTCACCCAGAGTTTCAATAAACCCGGACAGCCATGTTGCCAATGCCGGAAAGCTGAGCCCGCCCGCCAGAGGAAGGCTATCACCATATCCCGGCAGGTTAAGGGCAATCGCGCGTACCCCTTCCATCCCCGACATCAGCGTCTGAAAATTATCATGATTGCCGCCAATGCCATGTAAAAACAGCACATAAGGCCCTGCCCTGCCAGTTTGCAGAATATCAATATTATCTGTCATCTAAACTAACTTTCCGGCCTCTACCACCAACTGGCCATCCAGGCGAATATCGCATCCCAGCATCGGCAAATCAAAATGCCCGCGCGTGAAACGCCCGGCAAATTCATTCGCCCCTGTGGAATATAAAAAATTACCCGCCAGCGCGCGCAGCTCTGTGCCATTACTATCGGCCTTGTCATAAATGGTCAGCGCCTCATAACGCGCCGCTTTGTTCAGCCCCCAGCCCACATGGCTGGCAGCATAGGCTTCCGGGCTGTCAAAGCTGGCCAGATAATCAGCCATCAGCCGGGCATCGCTGCCCGTGCCAGAAACAGAGGTGATATAATCATTTTCAATCACCAGCTCTACAGGCTGTTCCAGATAGCGTTTAAAAGACAGATTAATGTCGCCTGCACCCATTACCAGACGGCCATTTACCGACCCGGCCGCCGGGAATGACACCACAATACCGCCTGGCCAATGGGCCAGCGTGCCCGGCCTGTCTGTCCAGCCCCATACCCCGACCGTGGCAGCATCCTGCATATTCACGCTTAGATCCGAGCCATGTGCAGAAGTCACTTGCATGGTCTTTGCCCCGCGGCAACGTGCAACCGCTTCGCGAACAATATCCTTCATTTCTGCTTGCGGGCGCAAACGTGCCAAACAATCGGGATGTTCCTGACTGATATTCATCACCCGTGTTCCAGAGGCCAGAATTTCCGGGGTTTGCGGGGCGTGCATCAGGCCTTCAACGCTCATATCAATGACAATATCGGCTGCCTTTAGGGCATCAATTGCCAGTTTTTGCCCCTGCAAGGCAACAGATGCCCCGGAAGATTTTACAATAGGCCCTGCGGGTTCGGGCGGCGTTGGCACTTCTATATGCAAAAAATCCAGCCCCATCTGCCCCAGAGCCAGCTTGGCAATTTCAATATTTACCGGCCGGCTTGCCCGCTCGGATAACAGCACAATATCTTCGTCTTTTCGTATCGCGCATTTTTCAAAGAGATCGGCAAAGGCAGCGACCCAGTCTGGATTAAGGGGCAGGGAATATGTCATCAAGCAAAAATTCTTTATCACATTTTTTCAAAAAACCAGATAAATCCTAGCGGTCAAATCATGCGCTGGCAAGTAAGTGCCAGCCGACGATAAAAGGCAAAAAATATGCCCTGTTTTTAGTTGAAAGCCGTGTAAAAATTTCTGAGGATTAAAAGAGATTATTCAAAAAATTTAGTCAGGACAAAAGATGCCGGATTTTGATGTAATGATTTTGGGGGCTGGCGGTGTCGGCTGTGTGGTGGGCGGCCAGCTTTGTGCCGCAGGGTACAAGGTTCAGCTGGTTAATCGCAGCCCCGATACCGCCAATGCCATCGCAAAAAATGGATTACGCCTGGAGCTGAATGACGGGCTGAAAGTCACCCGTCCCGATGCGGTGACCAGCTCGGATGCCGGCTCTGCCCGCTTTGTAATGTGTTTTACCAAAACCCATCAGACAGGCGATGCGGTTCGCTCTATCGCGGGCGTTCTGACAGAAGAGACTATTTTGGTGAGTATGCAAAACGGGCTGGGCAATGGCCAGCTTTTATCAGAAATGACAGCGCGCGATGTTTTACATGGGGTAACCTTGCTGCCTGCGACTGTCCTTGGCCCTGCACATATCCGCTCTATAGGCTCGCATAAAAGCTGGCTGGGCCCGCTTGAGCTGCAAAATGCCCGTCAAAGGACGGCTTGTGACCAGTTAGCTGAAATGCTGAATAACAGCCAGCTTGAAACTGAAACTCCTGAAAATGTTCTGCCCTCTATCTGGCAGAAAGCCTGTTTTAATGTGGCGATGAACGGGGCATCGGCACTGGCAGATGCCTCGCCTGGCCTAATCGGCGATATCCCCGAATTAAAAGCAGAAGCCCACGCGCTGGCAGACGAGGCTCTGCAGCTGGCAGCAGCACTGGATATCGCACTAGAGGCAGATCAGGTACATGAGATGATCGATTTTGCCTGCCGGGAACATCGCTATCACCTGCCCTCCATGTTGCAGGATATTCGCGCCAATCGGCAAACAGAGATTGCATCGCTAAATGGCTATGTGGTCGCAGAAGCCGCCCGCCTGGGGCTGGCTGTACCGAAATGTCAGCTGATAAATGGTCTGATAAGGGCGCGCCAGGCCGCCCCGGCATTCTGGAAAGGCCAGCCAAAATAATTGCAGGCCAGCCTTCCTGAAATGGAGTTAGCCAGATAGTTTTATGACCAAAAGGTCTCGGCACATTCCAGAACAAACTGTAATTTGCGCTTTTGGTCACTTACGGTAATATCATTGCCTTCTTCGGTAGATGCAAAACCGCATTGCGGGGCGACGCCCATCTGGCTGTAATCGGCAAATTTTCCAGCCTGTTCATATTTGCGCTTGATATCATCCAGGCTTTCCAGTTCTCCGGTCTTGGTGGTGATAAAGCCCAGCATCACCCGCTGGTCGCCCTTGCTGAGCTGGCCAAGCGGATTAAGATCCCCTGCCCGGTCGGTATCATATTCCATAAAAAATACATCCACCCCTGTCTGGTTAAACACCGCATCGGCAACCGCATCATAGCTGCCTTCTGCGGCATGGGTGGAACGGAAATTACCGCGGCACATATGCATACCGATAGTCATATCGCCTGGACGGTCTTTGATGCTCTCGCGCATCATGCGGGCATATTGGGTGATGAGCCAGTCCGGGTCTTGCCCGGTGGCCGCTTTGGCCGCTCTATGTTTGGGATCGCACAGATAGGCAAAGAAAATATCATCCATCTGCAAATAGCGGCAGCCCGCATCATAAAAGGCCTGCACCGCCTTTTTATAGGTTTTGATCAAATCATCCATCAGCAATTCAACATCCTGATAGGGGGCGTGGCGAATATCTGCGACATCGGTTCTGAAATGACAGCAGCTGGGCCCCGGAATTGAAATTTTTGGAATGATATTTGTCTGCGAGGCCAGATAGCGGAAATGATCCAGCATCGGATGGTCTGAGGGAAAATCAAGCGGGCCATTAATGGTCGGGAAAATTGGCCGCAATTTTACGCCGGCAAATTGTACCCCCTCATCGCGCTCTTCCAAATCCAGGCCTGTCAGGGCGCCCATAAAGTCATAATGCCAGAAAGAGCGCCGCGCCTCGCCATCTGTTGCAACGCTCAGGCCGATCTCTTCCTGCATTTTTACCAGTTCAATGATGGCTTTATCTTCTTCAGCCTTTAGCGCATCTGCTGTAATGGATTTTTCTTCATAAAATTTCTTTCTGGCATCTACCACATTTTGCGGACGCAAAAGGCTGCCAACATGATCGGCACGCGGCATAAATTTCTCAAGGCTCATAACCATTTCTCCTGACCTGAAATAGGGATAAAATTTCTATCTGTTTAATCGGATAAAATAGAGGGGAAAATAAAAAAACCAATAGCGTATTTTTACATAAACCAGGCAGTGGAGCAAGATATAGAAAATAACAGCTTCTAGTTTTTCTGCCAGCGTTTCAATGCCAGCGCCAGTAACGCGATAAACAGACAAAAAGGTACTAACCCTGCCAGCCCGAGTGTCCAGTTATGGGTGGTTTCCACGACCCGGGATATCAGAACCGGCCCGCATAACATACCGGTTGCCTGAATCTGGAACATCCAGGCATTATAAACAGGGATATTTTCTGCCATATCTGTTTGCTGGCCAACCAGATAAAAACATACAGGCGGCAACCAGCCGGTTAAAAATCCTATAACCATTAAAATCATGATAAACAGCACAGGCAATTGGGTCAAAAGACTAAGCAAGGCGATAAAGCCTGCGGTTGAAAGCCCGGCTGCCAGAACAATTTTTTCCGGCGCGATCCCTTTTTGGATCATCTGGCCGGAAAAAACATTGCCCCCGAAATTCAGCAAACAAAAACAGGCCGCAAAGGCTGAGGCCATTTGCAAGGACAGGCCGGCAATTTGCTGGTTAAAAAGCGGCATAAATTGCAGCAAGGATTGATAAATCAGGGAATGCGCGCCAAAACTAAGCCCCAATATAGCCAGAACAGGCAGTCGAACCGCCTGTAAAATAGCCTGATAATTAAAGCTTTTTTGCGAGGCCTGCCTGTCAGCGGGGATAATCCACAGGGTTAAAAACCACACCAGTATCGTAACGCCAAGACCGGCTATCCACACTGCCTGCCAGCTGCCCCTGTCCAGCAATATCGGGGCAAACATCAAAACAGCGGCATTGCCAAAAGGCATAAAGCCGCCCCATATCCCCATCACCATACCGCGCCGGCGGATACTGGTATGCTGGGCGATAAGCGACGGGGCGGTAAGCATTACAGTAATAAGGCTGACCCCTTCGATAATTCTGCCGGCAAACAGGCTTTCAATATTCTGGCCAGCCAGAGACAGCCCATTGCCAATAGCCGCCACTATTAATGCCAGCAATATAATCCGCTTTGCCCCGATAAGGCGCACCATGCCCGCAATGGCAACCCCGGTCAGCAATATAAGCACGCTAAACATCGATGCCAGCAAGCCTATCTGGGAAAGGCTGAGGGAAAATTGTGCCTGCAAAACAGGAATAGAAGGGGCTAATTTTGCGATATTTACCGCATTTACCCCGCCGCATAACAGCAATATCAGCGTAATTTTAATATCGCTTATTGCCGAGCTGTCTGTTTTATCATCTGCGTTCATACGCCCAAAACCATTTCCCCAAACCACAAGGCTGACGCTAAAGAATAACAGCCGGCAGCCAATAGATTATCCATTTCTATCAAAAAGATTTCTGGCAGATATGCCAAAAAAACGCCCTAGGACAGACCCGCTAAATGCCGGTCAAGAAACGCTGTGCTACGGCTGCGTGCCAGCGTTGCACTGGCCGCATCATATTGCTTTCTATGATGACAGCTAAAGCCATGATCAGCCTCATAAATATGGCTTTCCACCTCTGTTCTGGCAGCGATAAATTTTTCCACCCCCTCCATCGGGATAGACGCATCCTTTCGGCCAAAATGCGCCAGAACCGGACAGGTTGGCACTTCTTGTGAGAGGCCGGGTAATTGCCCGCCATAATAACAGATAGCCGCATCAAAACGGCTATGCCGACACGCCATCCGCCAGGCCAGTGACCCGCCCCAGCAATAGCCGATAACCGCTATTTTCAGCTGATCTGAAAGATGAGCAGAACAGGCCAGAATATCGCTTTCTGCATAGGCATCTACCGCTTCTTTCAGAACAAGACCTCTGGCAACCGCATCGCTATCATAGCCCAGCTCTATATTTTTTTCTGCCCGGTCAAACAGGGCCGGGGCAATCACTTCAAACCCGTCATCGGCAAAACTGTCACACACCTCGCGGATATAGCCGTTCAGGCCGAAAATTTCCTGCAGGATAACAATCCCGCCCCTGGCCATGCTTTTTGCCGGGCGAACATGATAGGCAGAAAAACTGTCCTTGTCAGACAAGCTGTTTTTAATGGTGATCATAGTGCCGCTGGCCATATAGCTTTTCCCCATACCAAATTTTATTTATTCAACCATATCTGTTGTGCCGGGCAAAAGGAATTCAGTCCTGCGCCTTGCAGACCGCAAAAACGCTATTTGACAGATTTGCCAGCCGAAAGGATACCAGAGGCCAACAGCACCCCGCCTGCTACCAGACTAACACCGATTATCTTGGTTAGGGAAAAGGCTTCGCCCAGGAAAAACACACCGCCCAGCAGGGCAAGAACAGGCGTTAGCGCCCCGAAGGCAGCTGTCTGGGCAGCGCCAAGACGTTTCACCGCATAGCTGAATAAAATCATGGCCAGAATAGCGATCACAAAGCTTTGCAAAAATATCAAGCCGGCAATATCCAGCAAGGTTACCTCGCTAAAAGTGACATTCCCGCTCAGCAAGGTAACTGGCACGACCAGTACCGCCCCCCAGAACAACCCAATAACCAGTCCATGCAAGGGGGTAAGCCCGCTCTGGCGGTAAATCACCGAATAGATAGACCAGAGCCCTGAGCCCATTAAAAAGAAAATATAGCCGCGCCACGCACCGCTATGCGCGCCTGCCAGGCTCTGCCACAGCCCTATCATTAATGCCCCGGCCAAAATGGCCGCCAGCCCCAATAAAGCCAGTTTTTTGGGCCGCTCCCCCAGCATGAAAAATGCAGCAAGAGCCGTCCAGAAAGGCAACATACCAGGGGCAAGCGCACCGGCATCCGAAGCCGGGGCATAAAATAATCCTTGCGAGATTAAAAAGGGAAAGACCGCACTTGCCCCGAACATCACCGCAAAACTTCCAAACCAGCCCAGCCCCCTTGGTATCACCCCCAGCTTGAACATAAAGGGCGACATCACAATGGCCGCTGGCAATAGCCGCAACAGCAAAACCTCTTCAACCGTAAAATGGCGGCTGACCGCAAAGCGCGTGCCGACCAGAAATGACGCCCAGATGCTGACGGTGACAAGGGCGGTAAGAACGCCCAGCGCCTTTGATTGCAATACTGGCATAAGGCTTTTTCCTGTCTTTAAAAAATATCAAAAAAGGGCGTTAAATAGTGTCAAAAGGTATCAAAGGGCGGGGGCGGATTTTTTAAAAGCTGGTAAAGGTCAGGGTGGTAAGCGAGCGTGAAATACCGGCAATATCCAGTATCTTGTCATTGACATATTTGCCGATATCCTCGCCCTTTGGGACATTGATAATCAACAGCAAATCCCATTCCCCGCTGGTGGAATACAGCTCCGAGACTATCTCGCGCTCATGGATTTCATCGGCAACGCGGTAAGCTGTGCCGGGCTGGCATCGAAGCTGGACAATAATTCGGTTAAGCTGGCTCATCGCCTCTCCTCCCCCCTTGCGTGCGGCTATCTCTGAGGATAGATCATAGCTAGATGATAGGACATAGCAAGATGTTAAAATCATAGCGAGTTGATAGAACCATAGCGCACCAAACGCCCCATGACAAAGATTCTAAGGCGGTTGGGGGGCTTGGTTCAACCGATTCAAAGAACCAGTAAATTTAAAAACCACAACAGATTTGTAATTTAACTCCCCTCTCCCTTTCTGATAATTTATTTGACAACGCCCCCATATAGGCAGATCGCAAAATATTCCTTGTTTAATGGTGGGGTGCGCCCCGGGCGGACAGTATGGACATCACCCTCAGCGATGGGCAAACAGGCGATATAGACGCGCTGGTCGCCCTGGAAAATAGCTGTTTTCAGACAGACAGAATGTCTGCCCGTGCCTTTGCCCGCGCCCTGAACAGTCCGACACAGAGGCTGGTGGTGGCGCGCGCTGGCGATATCGTTGCGGGCTATGCGGTCATCCATTGGCGGCAAAGGGGCAAAAGCGCGCGGCTATATTCCATCGCGGTGCTGGCAGCATGGCGCGAAAAGGGGGCCGCCACACAGCTGATAGAGGCGGTGCGCGGCCATGCGCGCGGCCTTGGCCTGAGCCGCCTGTCGCTGGAGGTGCGGGCAAACAGCCCCGGCCTGATACGCTTTTATCAGCGTCACGGCTTTGTGGGGCAAAAACATATTCCCGGCTATTATGAAGATGGCGAGGATGCGCTGAAGATGGTCAGCCCCGTCAGCCAGGAGG
>JAURQT010000182.1 GCA_030835985.1 Alphaproteobacteria bacterium | reverse complement strand
GGCGATATCCGGTTGATAGATGCCTCTTCTGCCCATCGTATTCACGCCGATTTTGTCTATGGCTTTGCCGAGATGACAAAAACGCAGGCAGAAAAAATTGCCAATGCCCGGTATGTAAGCAATCCTGGATGCTATCCAACCGGATTTATTGCACTGGCACGCCCCCTGATAGAGGCCGGGCTTCTTGCCCCGGAAACGCGCCTGACCGCCCCGTCTGTCAGCGGGTATAGTGGCGGCGGCAAGGCGATGATTGCCCGTTATGAGGCAGGCGATGCCCCGGCTTTTGGCACCTATGGGCTGAGCCTTGCGCACAAGCATTTACCAGAGATGCAACACCATTCCGGGCTGAAGGACAAGCCTGTATTTCTGCCGTCTGTTGGCCAGTTTGCGCAAGGGATGCTGGTGAATATCCCCTTGCATCAGGCACAATTTACCCAAGCGGTTGGCACAGATGATATCTTGAAATGCTATCAGTCTGCCTATCAGGATGCGCCGCTGGTTTCGGTGATGGATGCCAGCGCGCTGGACGCGCATAATTTTCTGGTGGCAGAAAAGCTGGCCGGGCGCGATATTATGGAGCTATGTGTCTTTGCCAATGCTGAAGCCAGCCAATTTGTGCTGACCGCGCGTCTGGATAATCTGGGCAAGGGGGCCGCCGGGGCAGCGGTGCAAAATATGAATCTGATGCTGGGTGTGGATAGCCTGAGCGGGTTACAGCTGTAAATCAATCTTATGGGCAGAAGTGTTTTGCGGTATATGCCATGTTGAAAATTCCTGAAATGACAATGCGGGAACGTGCCTTTGGCTATCCCTATGATGCGCCGCAAGGGGCATATCTGTTGCAAAATGGCTATCAACTGGCTTTATCAGAGGAATATGATTTTAGCGGCCGTGTGGCGGTGTTATCGGTCGGCTCGAACCGCGCCCCTGCCCAGCTTTATCGCAAATTTGGTGGTGAGGCAGAAGTGCCGGTAACCCCTGTAAAAGTTCAGGATTGTGATATTGTTCATGTTGCCAATCTGGCAGATTACGGGGCGGTTCCCTGTTCTTCTTTCCCTTGTGCCGGCGCCTCTATCACCTTGAATATCGCCTGGCTATTGCCGGATCAGCTGGCGGTCATGCATGCCACTGAATCCCTGGGTGAGGCGTATGACTGGGTGGAATGGGATAGAGGTGCAATCACCGCGCTTTCCCATCATCTGCCAGACAGATTATTTGGCTATTCGGCTATTGCCGGGGCGTTTAATATATCCGGAGAGGGGCCATTTGCCCTGGATAAAATCGCGGCAACAGACAGGCAGTTTGCCGAGGCCAGCCAATATCAGATACAGGAACAGATTTTTGCGGCTATCGGCAGGAATGCACCGGATCTGGATAGTTTTGTTGCACAGGTGCAAAAGGATGCCAGCTTGCGCCAATCTATTCGCCAGCTGCTGGGCGAACAGGCGGTTCTGCCAGAAAATCCCCCCTGGAAAATTAGTGCTGATTTAAAAGGCTGATATAACAGGGCCAGCTTATCAGCTAGGCGATCAGTTGGGCTATCAGTTGGGCTATCAGCTAGGCTATCAGCTGGTCTATCAGAAAACCGGCCGTCAGAAGCAAGCCTGTATCGCGGTTGGATTTAAACAGGCGCAAGGCTTTATCAGGATTATCTGTCTCTATCTGCACAGCTTGCCAGCCAAGATGCGCGACGGCCAATACCATCCCTGCCATCCAGAAACCTGTCCCGGACAGGCTGTAAAATCCGATGCCCCAACAGCCCGCTGCAAGGCCATAGAATAGTGCTACCCCCATTTGCAGATGCTGGCCAAGGGTAAGGGCAGAAGATTTCACCCCGGTTATTTTATCATCTGCTATATCCTGGATAGCATAAATCGTATCATAGCCGATAACCCAGAAAACCGTGCCGATATATATCAGCATCAGGCCAAAAGGTGGCCAGCCTGCCCATAAAAGCGAGGCAGCGACCGGAACCCCCCAGCTAAAGGTAAACCCCAGGATGGCTTGCGGAAAACCAAATACCCGTTTGGCCAGCGGATATAACAGGATAAGCGGGGCAGCCGATAGCCCGACCAGCCAGCTGCGTGGCGGAAATTGTACCAGCAGGATAAGGCCAATTCCGACTAATAATGCCAGAAATAAAAAAGCGGAAAACAGGCTGATTTGCCCGGAAGCGAGCGGGCGCGTGCGGGTGCGTGCTATTTTTTTATCAATATTTCTATCCCATAAATCATTGATAACACATCCCGCTGCCCGCATCGCAATCGCGCCGATTAAAAATATCCCCATCAGAAAAAAGGCTGTACCGATATCCGGGCTATAGCCTGCCAAAACCCACCATCCAGGCAATAATAACAGCCACCAGCCTATCGGCCTGTCCAGACGTGCCAGCGTGATATAGGGATGCAAAGATGCTGGCAAATATTGCCAAAAACCATCCAGGCGAATATCGCTGGCAGATGGGGCTGGTTTTTTGGGCTGTCTGGAATGTTTGGTCATAATTTTTACAACTATCCGAGCCGGTCAGCGATGTCTATGAAAGTTTTTTCTTGCAGACCGGCCAGGATGCTGTCCGCCCGTGCTGTCTGGATAAGGCGCGCACAAAAGCACTTGCCTTGAGGCGCGGTTTCATCCTACATCTGATAGCTATGAGAACCGGCCTTCCATCTATCCGTCTATTTACAGATCAGCCTCTGGCAGAAGGGGCGACTATCCAGCTATCAGGCGAGGCAGCCCACTATCTGGGCAATGTGATGCGCCGCCAGGTCGGCGATCAAATCGAGCTGTTTAATGGCAGGGATGACAGCTTTGTGGCAGAGATTACCGGGGTCAGCAAAAAATTGGTTATGGTGCGCCTAGCCACGATAGGGCGCAAAATGACCCTGTCTCCCGATATCTGGCTGTTATTTGCCCCGATAAAGCGCACCCGCCTTGATTTTATGGCACAAAAGGCAACCGAGCTGGGCGCACGCCTGATCCAGCCGGTAGATACAGATTTCTGTCAGGTCGGACGGGTAAAAACAGACCGTTTGCGGGCAAATGCGATAGAGGCAGCCGAGCAAACAGGCCGGCTGGATATACCGGAAATCGGGGAATTTGAAGCGCTGGAAAAGCGCCTGTCAAGCTGGCCGGAAGACAGGATTATTTTATTTTGTGACGAGATATTTGCCAGCCAGCCGGCAAAAGAAACCCCGGACACCCCCCCGGATATGATAGCTGCCCTGCAACAGATAAAGGGGCGTAAAGCTGCTTTATTGATAGGCCCGGAAGGCGGATTTTTAGACAAGGAGCGTGCGCGTATCCTGGAATGTCCGGAAGT
>JAURQT010000181.1 GCA_030835985.1 Alphaproteobacteria bacterium | reverse complement strand
TTCTGATTGAAAATCGGGCGATGATCGCCGCCATCATCCTGCCCTCTGACTGGCCAGCTTTGGAACAGGAAAATATTATGACGCTTATCCGGGCGTTATTTGCACAATCGCTGCAAGAAACCTTGCGAATAAGTGCCTGTTTTGCCATTGTTGCGGCAATTCTGGCGCTGTTTTATCGAAAAGAGGATGCCCGTCCCTAAGCCATAGAGAAAAGCGCTAAAAAGGCGGTAAAAGAGGACAAAATGACCGTAAATTCAGACCCCGTCATCATCTCGCTGGAAGAGGTGATGACAGATTATAAGGGTAAATTATCTGCCCTGCTGCACCGCCAAAAACAAAAACCGAATATTCTGGTAACCTGGCAGGTGGAAATAGAGGTAAAAAAAGCAGGAAAACAGCGCTTTTTTGTCTCGGTAGCGGTATGTTTTACCCCTGATCAGGATGAGGAAATGCGCGATATTGCCAGCCAGCTTTGCCCGAAAGGCACAACCCCCATCTTTGTCTTTATTCCGGCCTATAGCTTTGGTTCCAGGGATTTCGGCATTTATATCGCAGAAAATAACTTAGGCGAAATTCTGGTAAACGGGCTGGTCAATGAAGTCATTGAACAGGCCGGTATCGAAGAGGCGGTCACGCAAACCGGCCAATAGCCATCGCCCATAGATCAGAGGCGAAGTGCAACCCTGTCCCATAGCCGGGCAGGTAATGCCCATTTAAATAATGCGGCCAGTTTGGTCGCGGTGGTTATCCGATAGCGAATTTTGGGGCGCGGGGCATGACAGGCATGAAGAACCGCCTGCGTTACTGCAGAAGCAGGTAGCTCAAAACGATCTTTTGGCCCGTCTTCCGGGGCGTTCAGGCGCGGTATCAGCTGGGTTTCATAGGTCTTTTTCAAGGCAGAATCCTGCCAATTTATCCATTTGTTGAAATGCGGCTGGCTGTTTATGCGAATACGGGTACGAATAGGCCCCGGCTCTATCAGCACAATCTTTATCGGCGTATCGGCCAGCTCTAGCCGCAAGGTGTCTGCCCAGCCTTCAAGGGCAAATTTGGTTGCATTATAGCTGCCACGAAAGCGCAAAGCTGCAAAGCCCAGAACCGAGGAGTTGATCAATATCCGGCCGGCATTTTGGCGACGCATCACCTGCAAGGCAAGGCAGCTCAGCTCATGCCAGCCAAAAAAATTAACCTCAAAATTCTCGCGCAAACCGGCAACCGGAATATCCTCTACTGCCCCTGGCAAGGCATAGGCCCCGTTATTGAACAAAACATCCAGTTGCCCGCCTGTTATTGCCATCGCCTGGTGCCAGCCTGCCTGTATCGAACGGCTATCGGCATAATCCAGCACAAAGCTGGTCAAGCCTTTTTCGCGCAAAGCCTCGCAATCTGCCTCGCGCCGGCAGCTGGCCAGAACCAGCCAGCCTTTTTCCTGCAAGCGCAAGGCAGCATCCAGCCCGATACCGCTGCTGCAACCAGTGATTAAAATGGATTTTTTTCTTTGTGTCATGGCTATGCTTTGGCCAGGGCTTCGGTGAGTTTGATTTCCGGCCACAGGCGCGAGAAACGCTGTGTGTCCGACTGGCTGAGGCGAACTGTGACATTATGCAAGCCTGCTGCGTCATAGTCTGAAGACAGAACCTGACCATGTTCATATAGCCATGCGCTGGCAGAGGCAAATTGCGGAACAAGCGCCAGCGATAGATATCTGTCTTCTTTATTGAATATTTCCTCGATTTTCTGGCACAAATTTTCAATGCCTGCCCCGGATATGGCAGAACATAACACCCCGTCCAGGCTGTTTTCATATATCTCGCGCATATCTGCATCCAGATTATCACATTTATTAAAGACATTTAAAATTTTGCCGGATTGTTCCAGCGCATCTATGCCCAAATCAGCCAGAACCGCGCGCACATCGCTGGCTTCCTGTTCAAAATCGGCTGCGGAAATATCCTGTATATGCAGAATTAAATCGCTCTGGCTAATCTCTTCCAGTGTGGATTTAAAGGCTTCGACCAGTTCGGTCGGCAGATTACTGATAAATCCGACCGTATCGCCCATCAGCACGGTTCGGCCACCGGGTAATTCCAGGCCTCTGATTGTCGGGTCAAGGGTGGCAAACAGCATATCCTTTGAGAGTACATCTGCCCCGGTCAGCCGATTAAACAGGGTTGATTTGCCGGCATTTGTATAGCCCACGAGCGCAATGGTCGGGGTTTGCGAGCGTTGCCGGTTTGCCCGTTGCAGGGTACGGGTGCGCTTTACATCTGCCAGCTCTTTTTTGATTTGCTTTATCTGATCGGTCAGCATTCGTTTATCCAGCTCCAGCTGGCGCTCGCCAGGCCCGCCCAGAAAGCCGCCACCGCCGCGTTGCCGCTCAAGATGCGTCCAGGAACGCACCAGACGGCTTTTCTCAAAGGTGAGGGCGGCCAGCTCTACCTGCAGGCGCCCGGCATGGCTTTGGGCGCGTGCCCCGAAGATTTCCAGTATCAGGGCGGTTCGGTCAATTACCTTGCAGGACAGGGCACGTTCCAGATTGCGATGCTGAACCGGGGTCAGGCTGGCATTGATGATGATCAGCGGATTGTCCAGCTCTTCGGCATTTTGGGCTATGCGTTCCACCACCCCCGGCCCCAGCAAGGTGGCCGCACGTGGCCGTGCAATGGTGATAATCTCGTGATGGACAATATCCAGATCGATTGCCTGTGCCAGCCCGCACGCCTCTGTCAGCCTGTCTTGCGGACTGCGCTGATCTGTCCGGCTGGCGGGCTGTTTAAATTCAGGTTGAAGGATAAAAGCGTGGTTCACGGGGGGTATTTCAGGACATTCCGAATAAAGGGCTAGCGCATAATGCTTCAGATGTTATAGCGCAGAGATAAAGCAAGGGTAAGCCCCTGCTTTTCCCCCTCTTGAAAAACCATGCCAAGCCTCCTACATAAAAATTCGACAAATAACTTTACAGACTGCAAGACAGGTGAATTATGGCCGTTAAACAGCATGATTTCGAAGCCGATACCGGCAAAATCCTCGATATCGTTATCCATTCTCTTTATTCGGAAAAAGAAATATTTTTGCGCGAGCTGATTTCTAACGCATCGGACGCGATTGACAAGCGCCATTATCTGGCAGCCAGCGATCAGTCCCTGCAAAGCGAGACCGGCTATGCCATCACCCTGTCTGCCGATGAAAAGGCCAAGACCCTGACTATCAGCGATAACGGGATCGGTATGGATGAGGCAGATATGAATTCTGCCCTTGGCACAATCGCCCGTTCCGGCTCAAAAGCCTTTTTAGAGCATATTCAGGCTACGAGCGGCCAAAAAGACAAATCAGGGGATAAAAAATCAGGGGATAGCTTTTCCCTGATTGGCCAGTTCGGGGTCGGGTTTTATTCGGCCTTTATGGTGGCAGAAAAGGTAGATGTTATCAGCCGCAAGGCAGGTCAACAGGCTGCCTGGAAATGGTCATCGGATGGCAAAAATGGCTATAGCCTGGAAAAGGCGGAGCGCGATATCGCCGGAACAGATATCACCCTCTATTTGAAAAAAGAGGAAAAGGAATTTCTGGACGAGGCGCGTATCAGCTATCTGGTGCGAAAATATTCTGACCATCTGGCCTATGCGGTTAACTGGCAGCCACCAAAGGTGGATGAGGCACGCCAGCTTAATACCGGCTCAGCTATCTGGACGCGCGCGAAAAAGGATATTTCAGAAGAGGATTATACCCAGTTTTATCGCCAGATTGGCGCGGTCTATGATGAACCTTTTATGACCATGCATAACAGCACAGAAGGGATGCTGAATTATACCAGCTTGCTGTTTGTCCCCAGTGCGCGCCCGTTTGACCTGTTTAATCCGGACAGGAAATCGCGAATGTCGCTATATATTAACCGCGTTTTTATTACCGATGAGTGCGAGGATATTGTCCCGCCCTGGCTGCGTTTTATTCGCGGGGTCATTGATACGCCCGATATGGATTTGAATGTCAGTCGCGAGATGCTGCAAAAAAATCCCGCCGTTCAGAAAATCAGCAAGGCATTGATCAAACGTATTCTGGGCGAGCTGAAGAAAAAGAAGGAAAAAGACCCGGAGGCCTATGAGGCATTTTGGGATCAGTTCGGGCTGGTCTTAAAAGAAGGCTTGTATGAAGATTATGAAAATCGGGACAAGATTCTGGAGATATGCCTGTTCCGCTCGGCACGTTCGGGCACGCTTGTCAGCCTGGCCGATTATGTGGCGGCCATGCCGGACACCCAGGACAAGATTTATACCCTGTCGGCTGAAACCCCGGAACAGGCGGAAAACTCGCCGCATCTGGAAGGGTTCCGCGCCCGCGATATTGATGTGCTGCTGATGACCGACCCGGTGGATGAGTTCTGGATGCAGGCGGTCACCGAATTTGACGGCAAGAGCTTTGCTTCTGCCACACGGGGCGTTTCTGACCTGGACAAGGTAGCCCCGAAAACAGAT
>JAURQT010000180.1 GCA_030835985.1 Alphaproteobacteria bacterium | reverse complement strand
ATCCATAAATATTTCCTGAAAATTCCAGAAAATCGGTAACGTCACGCCCGGAATAAGGACAACTCTTATTCACGCTGTCAGTGGCATCGGCATCGGCGGCACGCGCGGCCAGCGGCGCCGGACCTGGCCATTCTGCCAGTGGATAATCGCGGCGATAGGTATCCTGAGCGGCAAAGGTCTGTCCCCAGGCCCGAAATTGCCGAAAGGGCAGGTGGTACAAATGCGCCTCAACATAGGCTCTGGCATCGGGGTTGACCGGCAAATTATAGCCAGCAATCCGGGCGGCCACGGGCGCGAAAAAAGCATCTGCGGCGCTATAGTTCTCACCAAACAGCCAGGGGGTTTTGCGCCTCTGCCAGAGGGTCTCTATCCGGTACAAGTCACTCAACAGCCCATCCGATACCGGGCTTTTTGCATAGGCAGTGCGTGTGTTCATCGGACAGTCTCCGCGCAGGGTATGAAAACCGCTATGCATTTCTGCCATTAGCGATCTGGCCAGGGCGCGTTCTTGCGGGGCGGCGGGCAGCAAGCCGGCTTCGGGGTGTCTTTGTGCCAATTCCTCGGCGATGGTCAGGCTGTCTGTCATCTCTGCGCCGTCGCTAGCGGTGGCAATCGGCACGGTGCGCGCCCGCGGTGAAAAGGCGGTCAGATCGGTGGTGAATTGCTGTTCATACAGGCGGGTAACGCGCACAGAAACAGGAAGATTAATGGCGGCAAAACACAGCCAGCCCCGCAAAGACCAGCTGGAATAGCTGGGGTCTGCTATCAGTAATTTATAGGATGTCATCGCCTGTCTCTTATGTTTTTGGCTCTTATGTATTGGCCGTTTTAAGCGTCTGGCTCTTATGGTTGTGAGACCAACCTAGCATGGTTAATAATTGAAAAAAAATAAAGCCACCGCCTTATAAAAAGGCGGTGGCATTTGCAAATCTTAAAAAAGCAAGGGTTTCCCCCTACCCTTTCGGTGTGGGTGGGTTGCCGGGGATAGGCAGGCCGCGCAACGCCTTGCTAGAGCGCATATATTGCGGGGCATAGGCCGCCTCATCCTCCAACGCTTCGGCCGCGTGCCATGCCCAGCGCGGATTATAGAGCAGACCCCTTGCCAGGGCTATCATATCGGCCTGATCGGAACGCAAAATCGCTTCGGCCTGGCGCGGCTCGGTAATCTGGCCGACCGCCATGGTGGGCAGGCCGGTCTCGCGCTTGATGGTGGCGGCAAAGCCGGTTTGATAGCCAGGCCCTGCATCTATCTTCTGGGCAGGGGAATTGCCGCCGCTGGACACATCGATAAAATCTGCCCCTGCGGCCTTCAGGGCAGCGGTAAACTGGCTGGCCTCTGTAACATCCCAGCTGGAATTTTCCACCCAGTCGGTGGCAGAAATGCGCACCCCCAGCGCCTTTTCCTGTGGCCAGACCGCGCGAACAGCGGTAAATAGCTCCAAAGGAAAGCGCATCCGCCCTTCCAGCGAGCCGCCATATTCATCATTGCGCTGATTGCTAAGCGGCGATAAAAATTGATGGCATAGATAGCCATGTGCCATGTGCAATTCCGCCACATCAAAGCCGATAGCATCTGCCCGCCTGGCGGCGGCCACAAAATCATCGATTATTTTGGTCATGCCGGCTTCATCCAGCGCGGTCGGCCTATCAAAGGCCTCGCTATAGGGGGCGGCAACAGGGGCAAGCGTCTGCCATCCGCGCGGATCGGATGCCGGTATGGGTGCCCCGCCCAGCCAGGGCAGCTCGGTAGAGGCCTTGCGCCCGGCATGGGCCAGCTGTATCCCCATTTTGGCATGGCCATATTCCTTGCAGAATTTTACCACACGGGCAAGGCCAGCCTGATTTTCATCTGACCACAGCCCCAGACATCCCGGGCTGATGCGCCCTTCCGGGCTGACGCCGGTTGCCTCGGCAATGATCAGCCCGACACCGCTGACCGCATATTGGCCAAGATGCATTAAATGCCAGTCATTGGCCGTGCCGTCATGGGCGCTATACTGGCACATGGGCGCAACAATAATACGATTGCGTAATTCAACCCCGCCAAGGGTGATGGGCGAAAACAGACGGCTGGACATGGCTTAACCTTCCTTACACTTTTTAAAAAAACAAGATTAATTGGGATAGGCTTAATGATACACATCATTGCCGATGCGACTGATTGTTTGTTAATGTAATTTCACTTCAGCCATTATAGGATAGTGATCTGAAAATTGTTCATCAAAGGTCTTAAAAGCATTGATGGTAAAATTTTTATCGACTAGAATAAAATCGATGCGAACCGGAAAAAATTTAAAGTTAAAGGTTCGTCCAAATCCATTTCCAGCTTCATCAAAGGCATCTTGCAAGTCGCCTTTTATTCTTTTATAAACATAGGAATATGCCGTATTATTAAAATCGCCACAAACAATCATTTTATAAGGACATTTATTTTTATGTAACAAAAACAATTCTGCTTGTGACTGTTGTAATTCAAATGTTTTACTTACCCTTTTAAAAAGATTT
>JAURQT010000179.1 GCA_030835985.1 Alphaproteobacteria bacterium | reverse complement strand
CGCGCCTCTTATCCGGCTTAGCGGGGCAGGCGCAGGGCCATAGATATCCACCCCCTGATAATTTGGACAAACAAGTGCCAGCTTTTGTGCCGCCTGTTCCACAAGAGCCAGGTCGCGGCCACTTAATATCAGCGCCGCCAATCGGCCAAAAGGCGGCATCGCAGCGGCCTCTCTGGCATCAGCCTCGGCTTGCATAAAACTGTCACGTGCCGCCACCGGATTATCGGGGTGCATACGCGACAGGGCGCTTAAGACAGGATGGGAGGGCTGAAAGGTTTGAACCAATGCCCGGCCTTTATGCTCGGCACGTCCACTGCGCCCTGCTACCTGCCATAATAGCTGATAGGTGCGCTCGGCTGCCCGCAAATCCCCGCCGGCAATGCCTAAATCTGCATCTATCACCCCTACCAGCGTCAAACGCGGAAAATCATGGCCTTTTGCTGCCATTTGCGTGCCAATAATAATATCGATTTCCCCTGATTCGACACCTGTGAAAAAAGTTTCTGCCTCGGTAGCAGATCGCACCGTATCGCTGGAGAGAATCGCAATGCCGGCATCAGGAAACAGCATCCTTATCTCTTCTTCCAGACGCTCTACGCCCGGCCCTACGGCACGCAGGCTATCCGGCTCTTCACAGGCAGGGCATTGCCGGGACAAGGGCTGGCTAATACCGCAAAAATGGCACTGTACCCGCCCCGCCAGGCGATGCGTGACCAGCAGGGAGTCACATTGATGACAGGCCAGGCGATGACCACAAGATGAACATAAGGTTACCGGGGCATAGCCGCGCCGATTTAAAAAGAGCAAGGATTGCTCGCCTGCCGATAATGTCTGTTTCAGGGCCTCTTGCAGCTCTGCGGACAACCAATGGCCGCGCGGCGGGCGCGACAGGCGCATATCCACCAGCTGTATTTCGGGCAGGCTGGCAGCACCAAATCGGCTGGTCAGTAAATGCTGATGCCAATCCTTATGGCCCGAGCTTGCCTGTCTGGCCGCCCCGGCATTTACCCAGCTTTCCATTGACGGGGTGGCGCTGGCCAAAATGATGGGAATATTTGTAATCTTGGCTCGCAACAAGGCCATATCGCGTGCCTGATAGGCGGTTTGGTCTTCCTGTTTATAGCTGGCATCATGTTCTTCATCGACAATGATAAGCCCCAGATTGGAAAAGGGCAGAAACAGTGCCGAGCGCGCGCCGGCCACAATCATTGGCTGACCAGAGGCGGCCTGACGCCACAAATGGCGGCGGCGGGCATTGGTAACCGAAGAATGCCATAACCCCGGCTTGAAGCCGAATCTCTTCTCAAAACGGTCTTGCCAGGCACTGGTCAGGGCAATTTCGGGCAACAGGATCAGCACCTGTTTGCCAGCGGCCGCCATATCGGCGACCCGGTCAAAATACACCTCTGTTTTGCCAGATCCGGTGACCCCGTCCAGAAGATGAGCTGAAAATGCCTCTGCCGGATAGCTGGCCAGCGCATCGGCTATCGCTTGCTGATCGGCACTTAAACTAAAATTTGCCCGTGCGCGTTGCAGCTGTTCTGCGGAAAACCCCTCGGCCATGGGGCTGCGAGCTGCCATATATTTTGCCAGCAACCCTGCTTTTTCCATCGCCGATATCACGCCGGTTGATACCCCGGTTTCGCGGGCAATTTCACTGGCGCTGAGGGCGGGGGCGGTTTCCAGAAAAGCCAGAATACGGGCGCGTTGGGGGGTCAGCTTTACAAAAACAGATAAAGGCGTTTCCGGCAGGGTAAAAACCGGCTGTTCCGGCGGCGGAACAAGGGCGTCCGGCGTGTTCAGCATCAGCCGCATAACAGCGCCAAACGGGGCTAATGTCCAGCGGCAAACCTGCTTTAGAAACTGTAAATTCGGCTGGCTCAGAGGCGGGACATCTGCCAGCATCGCAACCGGCTTTAATTTTGATGTATCGATTGTGCTGGTCTGAGAGACCCCCATGATAATGCCCCAGACATGGCGCGTTCCCAACGGGATCTGCACAATCGTGCCGATAGGGGCATGAATAGCCGGGCCTGGCAGATAATCATAAACCAGCAGCTCGCCACGCTTTTGCGGCACGGGTACGGCCACTTGCACCAGCCGGGCGGTGGGCAGGTGTTCTGGTGAGTGAAAATCTGCTGGCATCTCTTATGGCCTCCTGCCAGATAAAACTATCATAAAAAAGGATATGATTTGCACAGCGCTTCCCGCTTTTCTATTGCCATAGCTAATCTGCAACCAGTAGAGTGATCTGCGGATGGTCAGCCGAGCTCGGAGCAACAAACAGGTTTTTACCAATCTGTCATGCATCTGACCAGAAATTATCTGACCGCAGAGCCGGGCTGGATGCAAGCTGTTAACAAAATTGATAAAAAAATATCCAAAAATGAAAGATAAACCGCGATGAAAATATTCCTAGATACAGCTGATATAGAGCAGATAGAAGCCTTGCTGGACACTGGCATGATAGATGGGGTGACCACTAACCCGTCCCTGATCGCGAAATCGGGCGGCGATATCAAACAAACCATCGCAAAAATTTGTGATTTGGTCGATGGGCCGGTCAGTGCAGAGGTTACCGCAACCGATATTGATACCATGATGGCAGAAGCAGAAGTGCTAAGTGCGATTGCCCCGCAAGTTGCGGTAAAAGTCCCGCTAACAAAAGAAGGGCTGATTGTCTGTCGCCGCCTGTCCAGGCGCGATATTATGGTAAATGTCACCTTGTGCTTCTCGGCTGGACAAGCCTTGCTGGCGGCCAAGGCAGGGGCTAGTTTTATCTCGCCCTTTGTTGGACGGCTGGATGATTTGGGCGCGGATGGCATGAACCTGATCGCCGATATTTGTACCATCTATGATCATTATGATTTTGATACTCAAATATTGGTCGCTTCTGCGCGCAACCCCCAGCATGTGGTCGATGCCGCGCTATTGGGGGCAGATGTCATCACCCTTCCGCCTGCTATTATTGACCAGCTTTACAAGCACCCCCTTACCGATAAGGGGCTGGCTGCCTTTTTAGAGGATTGGAAGAAAACCGGGCAATCCATACTCTGATATAAAATTTATCCGGATAGGGGTGATAAGGTAATGAGCGGCGATTTGAATGAAAAAGATGTGTTGAACTTTATTCAGTCACGCCCGGAGTTTCTGGAAACCCATTTTGGCCTGACAGGTAAAAACCAGCCTGCCAATCTTATAGATGTTACCGGAAAAATCGCTGCGAATGCACGCGAAGAAGCCAGACGGCTTTCGAAAGCGAATCAGTATCTTCTGGATGCAGCGGCGACCAATATGCTGCATTGGCAGGCTTTGCATCATGCCACGCTGGGCTTTCTGGCATGCAATGATCTTACCAGCTTTGCCCAGATGCTGGATGAGGAATTGCCGGTCATTTTTGGCCTGGCCGGCGCCCGATTATTAATGCCGCAGGAAAGCGCTATCGCACAGGCAGAAGAATTGGGGTTTCTGGTTTTACCGGGTTCGCAAATTGGTGAATTATTATCCGCAGGCTCTATCTATCTGGGCCCGGCCAAAGGTAGCGGGCTTTTTTCCACCCCCATTGCCAGCATGGCCGCCATTGCCCTGCCAGATCAATTGCCTGCCCCTATCGCTGGCTCGGCACTGATACTGGCCGGGCGCGATGAAACCAGCTTTACCCCGGAACAGGGCCAAACCCTGCTAACCAATCTGGCAGAAATAACAGGGGTATGCTTGCTGGCACGAATAGAGGCCAGTTAAAAAATCGGCCTGAGGCGGAAATGGATAAAAAATGGCTGTCACAATGGTATGACTGGCTGCGCGCAGAACGCGGCTATGGCGATAATACCCTATCGGCCTATGCCCGTGATATAGAAATATTTTGTGAATTTCTGGCCAGTGAAACCCTTGCCGCCCCGGAGCTTAGCCGACAGGATTTTCGTGCCTTTCTGGCCGCTGAACAGGCAAAGGGACTGGCGCGCACCACTCTGGCAAGGCGTGTTTCCTCTATCCGCAGTTTTTATCGTTTTTGCGATAAGAGAGGGTTTTTTAGCCTGGCCGATATCAGCTGGATGAAAGCCCCGAAAACACCGCGCGCTTTGCCAAAATCTGTCTCGGTTACAGATATGGACAGGGTATTAAAGGCGGTTAAACCGGATGATCCGGCCAGCTGGCAACAGCAACGCGATTATGCCCTGCTGATGCTGTTATATGGGTGCGGTTTGCGGATATCCGAAGCCCTCAGCCTGGAGGCGGGTCATCTGCCGCTTGGCGACTGGCTGCAGATAACCGGCAAGGGCGGCAAGGTGCGCGATATTCCAATATTGGAAGCGGTGCGAAAAGCGGTGCATCAAGCCGCGCAAAGCTGCCCGTTTCAGCCCCATGGGCAGCAGCCATTATTTCGTTCTGCCCGAAATGCGCCAATGAATGCACGGGCGGTGCAAAGGCTGGTAGAAAAATTGCGGCTGGCGCTGGGCTTGCCTGCCCATACAACCCCGCACGCGCTGCGCCATGCCTTTGCCACGCATCTGCTGGCAGGGGGCGGCGATTTACGCGCTATTCAGCAATTACTGGGGCATGCCAGCTTGTCTACCACCCAGCGTTATACAGATGTGGACGAGAAAAGGCTGATAGATTTGCATAAGCAAATCCACCCCCGCAGCACCCGCAGGAAAAAGCCGGGAGCAGGCTAGATATGAATAGCCCGGCCATCAACCGCCAGGGCAGCTTCTTTAACCGCCTCGTTCATGGTTGGATGGCCATGACAGGTACGCGCAATATCTTCTGCACTTCCCCCAAAGGCCATCACAGCAGCTATTTCGTGAATAAGTGTGCCGGCTTCATGGGCGATAATATGACAGCCCAGAACCCTGTCTGTTTCGGCATCTGCCAGAATTTTTACAAACCCGTCTGTATGGCCGGTAGCTTTGGCACGGCTATTGGCAAGAAAGGGAAACACCCCTTTATTATAGGCGATATTTTTTTCCTTTAGCACTTCTTCTGATGCGCCGATGGTGGCAATTTCAGGGGCAGTATAAACAATGCCCGGCACCAGATCATAATCGACATGCCCGGACTGGCCAGCCATAATTTCAACCGCAGCCACCCCGTCTTCTTCTGCCTTATGGGCCAGCATCGGGCCTGGAATAACATCCCCCACCGCAAAAATGCCTTCAATACTGGTTTCAAAATCTTCATCGACTTTTATCTGGCCGCGTTCGCTCATCTCCACGCCAAGCGCTTCCAGACCCAGCCCATCGGTGTTTGGCCGTCTGCCTACCGCGACCAGCGCAACATCACATTTCAACGTCTTTTCTTCATTTGTCTTGGCATCTGCGATGGTTAATTCTACCCCTGACTTGGTTGTTTTGGCTGACTTAACTGCCATGCCCAAATGAAAGCCAAGGCCTTGTTTGGTCATCATGGCTTTAAATTTATTGGCCACTTCCAAATCCATGCCAGGCAAAATGCGCGGCAGATATTCTATCACCTCTACCTTGCTGCCCAGACGCGCCCATACTGTGCCCATTTCAAGGCCAATATAGCCTGCCCCGATAACCACAAGGGATTTTGGCACTTTTTTAAGCTCTAATGCCCCGGTTGAGGAGACTATCTGTTTTTCATCAATCTCGATATTGGGAAGCGGGGCCGGCTCGGAGCCGGTGGCAATCAGGATTTTTTCCGCGCTATAGCTAATGACCTTCTTACCAGAGCTCACCTCTACCACGCCGCCGCCCTTCAAGGTGGCCGACCCGGTCAGACGGGTGATTTTATTTTTCTTGAATAGATGGTCGATACCGCCTGTCAGGCCGGAAACAATCGTCTCCTTTGACGCCATCATTGCTTTTAAATCCAGCTTTACCGCGCCAACAGAAACCCCCAGATCGCCCAGCTTGCCAGAGGCGGCGTCCTGATATTTTTCTGACGCGTTTAACAGTGCCTTGGACGGGATACAGCCAACATTTAAACAGGTACCGCCCAGGGTTTCGCGCTTGTCAACACAGGCCACATTCATGCCAAGCTGGGCAGCCCGAATAGACGCCACATAGCCAGCAGGCCCACCGCCAATGACAATCAGATCAAAAGACGCTTCAGACATATTTTTCTCTCCCTTGCGGAAATCCCTTTATAAAAAGCTATGCGCCTTGGTTTATACACCCAGCAATAAGCGGCGCGGATCCTCGATAGATTCTTTTACCCGCACCAGGAAAGATACCGCTTCACGGCCATCAATAATCCGGTGGTCATAAGAAAGAGCCAGATACATCATTGGCCGAATTTCTACCTTGTCACCAACGGCAATCGGGCGCTTTTGAATCTTGTGCATTCCCAAAATAGCGCTTTGTGGCGGGTTCAAAATCGGGGTGGACATCAAAGAGCCATACACGCCGCCATTTGAAATGGTAAAGCTGCCACCTGCCATATCGGCCGGGGTTAATTTTCCATCCCGGGCGCGCAGACCAAAATCGGTTACCGATTTTTCAATATCTGCCAGAGATAAATCCTGTGCATCCTTTAGAACAGGCACGACCAGCCCCTGGGGTGTACCCACGGCCACACCGATATTATAGAAATTCTTATAGATGATATCCTCACCATGAATTTCAGCATTTACGGCTGGAAATTCTTGCAAGCCGTTAATCACCGCCCGCACGAAAAAGCCCATAAAGCCCAGACGCGCGCCATGCTGTTTTTCAAAATCATCCTTATATTCTGCCCGCAGCGCCATAACCGCGCTCATATCCACCTCGTTAAAGGTGGTCAGCATCGCGGCGGTATTCTGCGCTTCTTTCAGGCGGCTGGCGATCATCCGGCGCAGGCGCGACATAGGTACACGCTCTTCGCGGGCATCGCTGGTGCGCAGGCCAGCCGGGGCCGGGGCGGCGCTGGCAGTCGGGGCCGCCATTTTAGCCGAACCGCCGACGATCGCTTTTTGCACATCTGCCTTGGTCAGGCGGCCATCCTTGCCTGTCCCGGAAATCGCTGCCGGGTTGAGGTTGTTTTCTTCAACCAGTTTGCGTACCGCAGGCGATAATACCCCAGCTGCAGCAGAAGCAACAGGCGGCACAGCAGCTGGTGCAGGGGCGGCGGCCGGGGCGGGTTCAGGCGCCGAGGCAGGCGCAGACTTTGCCGCTGGTTTAGCCGCAGGGGCAGCCCCCTCCTCGACCAATGCCAATAGCGCATCCACCCCGACCGTATCGCCCTCATTTGCCACAATATCGGCCAGTACCCCATTTACAGGCGATGGCACTTCCAGCGTGACCTTATCTGTTTCCAGCTCGACAATTGCCTCATCGGCGCCAACAGCTTCGCCAGCTGATTTCATCCATTTGGCCACTGTTGCCTCGACGACTGATTCGCCCAGAACAGGTACTTTAATTTCAACAGCCATTTTAAGCGTTCTCCTTATAGATTCCTACGCTACACAATGTTTTTTTTAAAATATAAACCCTCACCCACCCTATTCGGCCGCGATGCTGGCTTTGCCAACACTCAGCGCAGCTTCCACAAGGGCGGCCTGTTCGGCGCGATGCCGGCTGGCCGAGCCTGTCGCAGGAGAGGCTGCAGCTTTTCTGCCAGCATAGATAGGGCGCTGTGCGCTCATGCCTGCCTCGCTCATCACGGCTTCCAGATAGTCACGCACAAATGTCCAGCTGCCCATATTTTGCGGCTCTTCCTGACACCAGACCAGCTCTGCCTTTGGGGTGTTTTTCAGCATTTTTACCAATGTACGTTCCGGGAAGGGATAAATCTGTTCCACCCGCAGAATTTTCACATTGGTAATCTTATGCTCTTCTCTTGTTTCGGCCAAATCATAATAAACCTTGCCAGAACACAAGACGACCCGTTCCACATTTTTATCCTGAATCTTTTTATTATCTTCATCCAGAATACGATGGAAGGAAGTGCCCTCGGCCATATCGGATAATTTGGATACACACCCCTTGTGACGCAGCAATGATTTAGGCGTCATCACAATCAGCGGCTTGCGGAAATCGCGATGCAACTGGCGGCGCAAGACATGGAAATAATTGGCCGGAGTAGAGCAATAGACCACTTGCATATTATCTTCGGCACAAAGTTGCAGATACCGCTCCAGACGGGCAGAAGAATGTTCAGGCCCCTGGCCTTCATAGCCATGCGGCAACAGCAATACCAGACCGTTCATCCGCAACCATTTAGCCTCACCTGATGAGATAAACTGGTCTATAACTACCTGTGCACCATTGGCAAAGTCACCAAACTGGGCTTCCCACATAACAAGGGCATTTGGCTCTGCCTGGGCAAACCCGTATTCAAACCCCATTACCGAGGCCTCGGATAAGGGCGAGTCAATCACCTCAAACGGGGCTTGGCTCTCAGCCAGATTGGCAAGCGGTACATAGCGGGCTTCGCTATTTTGATCCACAAAGACAGCGTGGCGCTGGCTAAACGTACCGCGGCAGCTATCCTGACCGGACAGGCGCACTTTATGACCTTCCATCAGCAAACTGCCAAAGGCCAGATGCTCAGCTGTAGCCCAGTCGATATTCTCGCCTGTTTCAATCGCTGTTTTGCGCGCCCCTATCACCCGTTTCAGCTTGTTATGGGCGGTGATATTTTCCGGGATAGTGGTCATCACCTTGCCGATATGCAGCAACATATCCTTTGCACAGGATGTTGTGCCGCGGCGATCATCACCAGAAGCAGCCCTCAGACCAGCCCACTGACCTTCCAGCCAGTCTGCCTTGTTCTGCTTAAAGGTCAGGCCGGCTTCAAATTCATCATTTAGATGTTGATTGTGATCGGCAAAAATCTGTTCGGCATGTGCCTCGCTTATTACCCCTTCGGAAACCAGCTGGCGGGCATATAGCTCTCTGGTGGTTGGTTGCTGGGCAATCTGACGATACATTTGCGGCTGGGTAAAAGATGGCTCATCGCCTTCATTATGGCCAAACCGGCGATAACAGAACATATCCAGCACCACATCACAGCTAAAGGTCTGGCGAAACTCTACCGCGATACGCGCAGCATGTACCACCGCTTCGGGATCATCCCCGTTCACATGAAAAATAGGCGACATCACCATTTTAGCGACATCGGTTGGATAAGGAGAGGAGCGCGAATAAGCCGGGCTGGTGGTAAAGCCGATCTGGTTATTCACAATAATATGAATAGTCCCGCCGGTTCGATAGCCGCGCAAATCCGAAAAGGCAAAGGTTTCAGCAACCACCCCCTGACCGGCAAAAGCCGCATCGCCATGCAGCAGGATGCCCAGTACTTTTGTCTGATCAGTGTCATTTGCCTGTTCTTGCTTGGCACGCACACGCCCCACCACAACCGGGTCAACAATTTCCAGATGCGAGGGGTTGGGCGCCAAACTCAGATGAATGTCATTTTCATCAAAATTGCGATCAGCAGAAGCGCCCATATGATATTTAACATCGCCTGAACCGCCTACTTCCTCGGGGTTGGACGGGTTGCCCAAAAATTCCGAAATGATCGCACGAAAGGGCTTGTCCATCACATTATGCAGCACATTCAGCCGCCCTCTATGCGGCATCCCGATAACCACTTCGCGCAATCCCATTTGGCCGCCACGCTTCAGGATTTGTTCCAGTGCCGGGATCAGCGCCTCGCCCCCATCCAGACCAAAGCGTTTCGTGCCAATATATTTTTTATGCAAAAATTGCTCGAAGCCTTCAGCGGCAACCAGCTTTTCATAGATAGCAACCTTGCCGCGTTCGGTAAATTCAGTGCGATTGCCGATGGCCTCTATGCGCTCTTGTATCCAGGCCTTTTGTGCCGGATCCTGAATATGCATAAATTCCACACCAATGGTTGAGCAATAGGTGCGCCGCAAGACATCCAGAATTTCATTTAAGGTCGCGGTTTCCAGCCCCAATACATGATTGATGAAAATCGGCCGGTCATAATCTTCTTCTGTAAAGCCATAGCTGGCCGGATCCAGTTCCGGGTGAATTTCCTTTTCCTGCAGGTCAAGCGGGTCAAGCTGTGCCAATAAATGACCGCGAATACGATAGGCACGTACCAGCATAATAGCACGCAAACTATCCAGCGTGGCAGAACGCAAATCCCCCGCTATCAGATCACGGTTCCCTGTAATACCTTTGGCTACCGCCTTTATCGAGGCTTCCGGGTCATGTGCGCCAACGACTTGAGACGGGCCCTTCCCCCAATCGGGTTGATATTCTGCCTCTTCTGACAGTGCGCCGATAGACTGAAACCACTGTGCCCATTGTGGGTCTACACTGCCTGGATTATCTGACCATGCTTTGTGCATTTCTGCGATAAAAACCGCATTTGCCCCTGACAGAAAACTTGAATCCATCCCAAAACTCCGCCCCTGTTTTAGCGCTCCTCATAATGACGCTTTGTTACGCCTTATCGCTGAGTATCGCCTGTTTTCCTCTCAAAGAGCAAGCCAGCCTTAAAAATAGCCGCCTGCCCAATAAAAATACCCTAATCCTAAAATGCCCTAATCCTAAAATACCTTGATCGCTTCTTGCAATGCCTCGCCCAGTTGTGAGGGCGAGCGTGCCATCACAAAACCGGAGGCTTCCATGGCAGCGATTTTATCCGATGCAGCCCCACTTCCGCCAGCAACAATTGCCCCGGCATGACCCATTCTGCGTCCAGGCGGGGCAGTTTGACCGGCAATAAAGCCTGCTATCGGTTTTTTATTTGGATGTGCGGCATAAAAAGCAGCAGCTTCTTCTTCGGCAGAGCCGCCAATTTCCCCGATCATTACGATGGATTTTGTCCCTTCATCTGATAGGAACATTTCCAGACAATCAATGAAGTTTGTGCCATTTACCGGGTCACCGCCAATACCGATACAGGTCGATTGCCCCAGACCAATTGCGCTGGTTTGTGCAACCGCCTCATAGGTCAACGTGCCCGAGCGCGAGACAATGCCAACTGTCCCTGTTTTATGAATATGGCCAGGCATAATCCCGATTTTACAGCCACCCGGCGTGATAATGCCCGGGCAATTTGGCCCGATAAGGCGGCTGGCAGACCCGTCCAGGGCGCGCTTTACTTCCACCATATCCTTTACCGGTATCCCTTCGGTAATACAGACAATCAGCGGCATTTCTGCCTCAATGGCTTCCAGAATAGAATCGGCCGCAAATGGCGGCGGAACATAAATCACGCTGGCCGTTGCACCTGTCTCGGCACGTGCCTCAGCCACGGTATTGAACACCGGCAAATCAAGATGGGCTTGCCCGCCCTTGCCCGGGGTGACACCGCCAACCATTTGGGTGCCATAATCGATCGCCTGCTGGCTGTGAAAGGTGCCTTGTGCGCCGGTAAAGCCCTGACAAATAACCCTGGTATTTTTATCAACAAGAACAGCCATACTTCTTACTCCCCCTTCACCGCAGCGACAATCTTCCTGGCGGCATCGCCCAGATTATCTGCCGCGATAATATCCAGACCCGAAGCCGCCATGATTTCTTTGCCGGCTTCCACATTCGTGCCTTCCAGACGTACCACCAGTGGCTTGGTCAGCCCCAGCGTACGGGCAGCTTCCACCACCCCTTCTGCAATCACATCACAGCGCATGATGCCGCCAAAGATATTCACTAAGATCCCTTCGACATTTTCATCTGACAGGATAATTTTAAAGGCTTCGGTTACCCGTTCTGTGGTCGCACTGCCGCCCACATCCAGGAAATTAGCCGGCTCTGCGCCTTCCAGCTTGATGATATCCATCGTTGCCATCGCCAGCCCCGCCCCGTTCACCATACAGCCAATGCTGCCATCCAGCTTGATATAGTTCAGATCAAATTCCGATGCCTTTACCTCGCTTGGATCTTCCTCGCTCAAATCGCGCAATTCCAAAATTTTTTTCTGGCGGAACAGGGCATTATCATCAAAGCCCATCTTGGCATCCAGTGCCAGCAAATCACCTGAACCTGTCACCACTAACGGATTAATCTCGATCATCGAGGCGTCCAGCTCAACAAAGGCTTTATAGATACCGGACAGGAATGTCCCTGCCTGTTTTGCGCTCGCCCCTTCAAGTTTCAGTGCATTGGCAATCCGCCGCACATGATGGGGTTTCAGCCCGGTTGCAGGGTCAATAGAAACAGTGATAATGCGTTCAGGTGTTTGTGCGGCCACCGCTTCAATATCCATCCCCCCCTCGGTAGAGGCAATGATGGTCACTCGGCTGGAGGCACGATCCACCAGCATGGATAAATACAGCTCGCGGCCAATATCACATCCCTGTTCAATATATAGACGCTGAACCTCTTTACCGGCCGGGCCAGTCTGGTGTGTGACCAGAACAGAGCCAAGCAATCTGTCCGCCTCGGCCTGCACCTCATCCAGAGTTTTCACCACTTTGACGCCGCCAGCCTTGCCGCGCCCGCCTGCATGGATTTGGGCTTTCACAACCGTGACCGCGCCAGCCAGCTTTTCTGCTGCAGCAACTGCTTCATCCACACTAAAAGCAGGAAACCCGTCCGGGACATTTACACCATAATCCCGTAACAGGGATTTTGCCTGATGCTCGTGTATATTCATGCCTTCTCTCCCCCCCTTGTAACTCTTAAAACCATATCGGATTGCACATCAAACGCACAGCCCGGATATGAAAAACGGGTCTATTCGACCCGTTCTACCACTTCATTTAATGCCCGAACCGCTGAGACAGAATGGTCAAACATTGCCTGTTCTTCTGCGTTCATGGAAATTTCAACAATCCGCTCAACACCATTGCTGCCAATAATGACCGGCACACCGACATATAACCCATCCAGCCCATAGGCATTTTCAACAAAGGCCGCACAAGGCAGCAGCCGCTTTTTATCCTTTAAATAGGCATCAGCCATCTGGATAGCTGAAGAGGCCGGAGCATAAAATGCAGAGCCTGTCTTTAACAGCCCGACAATTTCTGCCCCGCCATCACGGGTGCGCTGAACAATCGCATCGATTTTTTCCTGTGTTGACCAGCCCATTGCCACCAAATCCGGCACCGGAATACCGGCCACGGTTGAATAACGTACCAGCGGTACCATCGTATCGCCATGCCCGCCCAATACAAAGGCGCTGACATCTTCAACAGACACATTAAATTCTTCTGCCAGAAAATAGCGGAAACGCGCACTATCCAGAACCCCTGCCATCCCGACAACATGGCTGGCTGGCAAGCCGGAAGCGCGCTGTAATACGCCAACCATCGCATCCAGAGGGTTGGTGATACAAATGACAAAGGCGTTTGGGCAATTGGCCTTGATGCCTTCGCCCACTTGCGTCATCACCTTGGTGTTAATCCCTACCAGATCATCGCGGCTCATCCCGGGTTTGCGGGCGACACCTGCGGTCACAATCACCACATCTGCCCCTGCCAGTTCGGCATAATCATTTGCCCCGGTAACCTTTGCATCAAATCCTTCTATGGCACTTGCCTGCGCGATATCCAGGGCCTTGCCTTGCGGAATACCTTCGGCAATATCAAACAGGACGATATCGCCCAGCTCTTTCAAGCCTGCCAGCAGAGCTAGTGTACCGCCAATATTTCCCGCGCCGATAAGCGCAATTTTATGCCGTGCCATGGAAATAATCCTTACCTTTTGTATAAAAATTCCCTGAAGCATCATCGAAGTTCAGTCGATGAAATTCAATCGCTCCCCGCCTTTTGGTTTAGCGAAGTTACCCTTTTTTAGCAAGCGTAACAACACCGGATTTTTGTCAATTATTCTCTATTTAAACAAAAATTTGGCCTCAAACTTCAGCTGTGCAAGCGCATCCCGCGCAGCTGGGCCATTTCTTGCAAGCGTGAACGGGTACGTTCAAATTCAAAGGCCCATTGTGTGCCGATATAGATATGCGCCTGGCCTGCCGCCGCACTGGCAACAATAAACCGTCCGCGATCATAAAGCGCATCGACCAGCCACATAAATCGGCGGGCTTCATTTTGCTCGGCATCCCCCATTATCGGTATATCGCGCATCACAAGGCCGGCAAATCTGTCTGCTATCACCAGATAATCACGCGCCCCAAGGGCGGTACGGCACAGACTGTCAAAACTGACATCGGCCAAATCGCCTGCGACCCTGTCAAATGATACCGACCGGCCAGCGACCATAATATTTTCCGATACAGGCATCTGGCCATCTGACAGGCGCAAAAACAATCCGTCCAAATCTTTATTCAGAGCCTGTTTTTCCGACATTGACGCATCACCAGCCAGCACATACCAGCTGGAGATAGTCTGTAAAATCCGGCCGCGCCAATCCACCCCATCACCAATATGATGAATATCCATATGCTGTTTCAGGGCATCAATAAAAGGCAGAAACCGATCGCGGTGCAACCCGTTTAAATAGAGCTCGTCCGGCATCCGATTAGAGGTAGCGACCAAAATCATGCCGCGTGCCCATAAGCCGTCAAACAGGCGTTTAATGATCATCGCATCGGCAATATCGCGCACTTCCATTTCATCAAAACAGATAATATGGCCAGGGGCTATCAGCTGGTCTGCTGCGGTGTCTATCGGGTCATTTGCCCCATCCATGCGCGCCTGTTGAATAGCATCCTGTGCGGCGACCATAAAATCATGGAAATGAAATCGCTGACAGCTCTTAGCTGGCACTGAACAGGCAAATAAATCCATCAGCATGGTTTTGCCGCGCCCGACACCGCCATACAGATAAACGCCTTTGAGGCTGGCAGCCGGGCGGGTATCCCTGCGGCCAAACAGGCGACCAACCAGACCGGATTTACCTGTTATGCCTGCCGGCGCGTCCCGTGTTTGTGTTTGTATCAGGGCATCGAAAAGCGCGGTCAGTTGCTGTACCGCTTCTTTCTGGCCTGCATCGGCAGATAGTTTTTTCTGGTCAAGTTGGCGTTGATAATGCTGGTCTGGCGATAAAAGCAAGCTGGCGTTTCCTATCGGCTCTGCGACATTGCTGGCGCTACCCCTGTCTTTGCACCATCAATTTTTTAATCTCGCCAATCGCCTTGCCCGGATTCAATCCTTTCGGACAGGTCTTTGCACAATTCATAATGGTGTGACAGCGATAAAGACGGAACGGGTCTTCCAGCGCATCCAGACGCTCGCCGGTAAATTCATCACGGCTATCAGCTATCCAGCGATAGGCTTGCAACAATACAGCAGGCCCCAAATAGCGATCGCCATTCCACCAGTAAGACGGACAGGAGGTGGTACAGCTAAAACATAAAACACATTCCCATAATCCATCCAGCGCATCGCGCTCTTCTGGCGATTGTTTGCGCTCACGCCCTTTGGGTTCAGGTGTTTCTGTCTTCAGCCATGGCTCAACAGAGGTCAGCTGGGCATAGGCATGGGTTAAATCGGGCACCAGATCCTTGACTACCAGCATATGCGGCAGGGGATAAATATTTACCTCGCCCTTTACGTCCTCGATGGATTTCAGACAGGCCAATGTATTGCCGCCATCGATATTCATAGAGCAAGACCCGCAAATCCCCTCGCGGCAGGAGCGCCGGAATGTCAGACCGGAATCCATTTCATTTTTGATTTTAATCAGCGCATCCAGCACCATTGGCCCGCAATCATCCAGATCAATCTCATAGCTATCTATGCGCGGATTTTCGTCATCTTCAGGTGACCAGCGATAGATATTAAAGGTCTTGATGCGACCCCCGCCCTCGCCTAGCGCATGGTGGTTGCCTTTTTTTACCTTTGAATTTTCCGGCAGGCTAAACTGTGCCATTCCTGTCACTCCCCTTGGTATTACCCTATGATCGGCATTCTTTCGATTAATAGACGCGCGCCACTGGCGGTACCGGCTGAACTTCGTTGGTCAGTGTTGTCATATTCACATCCCGATAGCCCAGCTCCGAGCGGTTTTTCTCATCCAGCCACATGACAGTGTGCTTCATCCAGTTCTCATCATCTCTTTCAGGATAATCTTCATGGGCGTGCGCCCCGCGTGACTCGGTGCGCTGATGGGCAGACCGCACCGTGACCAGTGCCTGGCTCATCAGATTTTCCAGCTCTAATGCCTCGATAAGGTCGGTATTCCAGATAAGCGATCTGTCCTGAATGCCCATATCGCCCATTTGCGAGGCGATTTCATCCATTGTTTTAACGCCTTCATCCAGGCTGGCTCCGGAACGGAAAACCGCGGCATATTTTTGCATGGCACGCTGCATATCCAGCCGCAATGCCCCCACCTTTTCCTTGCCTTTGGCATGGCGCATTCTATCCAGACGTTCGATTGCCTTATCGGTTGATACCTGACTTGGCGGTGCCAATGTAGCGCCGGGGGTCAATACATCAGAAGCGCGCATCGCCGCTGCCCGGCCAAATACCACAATATCCAGCAATGAGTTTGTCCCCAGGCGGTTTGCCCCATGTACCGATACACAAGCTGCCTCGCCGATAGCCATCAGCCCATGGGCAACACGGTTGGGGTCATCCTTTGTGGGGGATAAAACCTCGCCATGATAGTTGGTCGGAATACCGCCCATATTATAATGCACCGTTGGCAGTACCGGAATAGGCTCACGGGTGATATCCACGCCACAGAAAATCCGCGCTGTTTCGGTAATGCCTGGCAGGCGTTCGTGCAAGGTATCGGCATCGATATGTTCCAGATGCAACAGGATATGATCCTTTTGCGGGCCAACACCGCGCCCTTCATTAATTTCCATCGTCATTGCCCGGCTAACCACATCGCGGCTGGCCAGATCCTTGGCCGTAGGGGCATAGCGTTCCATAAAACGCTCGCCTTCGGAATTGGTCAGATAGCCGCCTTCGCCGCGCGCCCCTTCGGTGATAAGAACCCCGGCGCCATATACGCCTGTCGGGTGAAATTGCACAAATTCCATATCCTGTAAAGGCAGACCTGCCCGCAGCGCCATCGCATTGCCATCGCCGGTACAGGTATGAGCAGAGGTACAGGAGAAATAAACCCGTCCATAACCGCCTGTGGCCAGCACTGTGCGCTGTCCAAGGAAGCGATGCAAAGAGCCATCTTCCATCGACAGGGCTAAAATTCCCTGACACGCCCCATTATCATCCATGATCAGATCAATGGCATAATATTCGACAAAAAATTCCGCCTTGTGGCGCAGGCATTGCTGATACAGCGTATGCAAAATCGCATGGCCGGTACGGTCAGCCGCCGCACAGGCGCGGCGCGCGATATTTTTGCCGTAATCAAGGGTGTGGCCGCCAAATGGCCGCTGATAAATATTCCCTTCTTCGGTACGCGAAAAAGGCACGCCATAATGTTCCAGCTCAATCACAGATGGAATAGCGTTGCGGCACATATATTCGATAGCGTCCTGATCGCCCAGCCAGTCTGACCCTTTGACGGTATCATACATATGGAATTTCCAGTTATCGCCCTCGCCCATATTATTCAGGGCAGCACCAATACCGCCCTGGGCTGCAACCGTGTGCGAGCGGGTAGGAAATACCTTGGTGATACAGGCGGTACGCAAACCCGAGGTTGCCATGCCAAGGGTTGCCCGCAAACCGGCCCCGCCAGCCCCGACAACAATTACATCATACTGATGATCAGTAATTTCATACGCGCTCATCTTAAAACCCTCTCCACCACAGCTTTCATTCGTATGCTGTTTAACCTGAATGACCCGGCTATCTGCCAGACCTGATTTTGTTGCCGATCCCTTAAATAATTAGGATAATTTTCTGTCGATACCAGTATCCGAAGCTGTGTTTTTTACAATGCGATTTTTTACAAAGCGATTTTTAGCACGCTCAGCAAACTAACTGCCCCCAACAGCACAAGCACCATTCTGATAGCGATAATCAAGGCCAGACGCACCCCTTCATGGGCGACATAATCTTCCAGAACGACTTGCAGGCCCAAACTGCTATGCCAAAATCCAACCCCGATAAATAACATGACCAATGCAGCATTTACCGGATGAGACAATATGGCCATCGCGCCCGGATAATCTGCCCCGATCAGCATGACAATAATCACGCACATCCACGCCACCAGCCCTATCATCGCAATAGCGGTCAGGCGTTGATGCCACCAATGCGAGAGGCCAGATTTTGCTGTCCCCAATCCACGTGCTTCGGCAAGGGGCGTTTTCATACTACTGGATTTCAACATCTTTATTCTTCCCTTTTCTAGGCCGCTTCTAGGCCGCTTCTAGACCGCGCTAAAAATAAGACCCCAGAGGCCGGCTGTAAGCACTATCGCCAGCACCAGAACCACCTGACCCGACTTGTAAATCGCTGGAATATTCAGCCCGATAAGCGCATCCCAGAACAGGTGGCGTACCCCGTTACAGCCATGATAAAACAGCGCCACACTATAGCCGAACAAGACCAGCATTCCGATAGGGTGGGCGATCACTTTCTGGGCAAGGGCAAAACTTTCCGGGCCATTGGCCAATGCCACCAGATAAAGGGTAAGCATCAACGTACCGGACGATAAAATAATCCCCGTCATTCTGTGGGAAATAGACATAATAGCTGGCAAAGGCAGGCGATAAACCTGCAAATGCGGCGATAAAGGACGCTGACGTGCCATAACAATCAAACCTTAAAAAATACGTTTATCTGAAAAGCAGGTTCTACACCAGCTTCTTCCCCGTTAGCTATGCCCCACTATAGCGAAAGCCAGAGCCGGGATCAATTTATCTGCCAAAGATTTTCAGCCCTGCGGAACAAAAAGCTGTACACAGGCCGCCGGCTCGGTGTAACTGGCAGTATGATGACAAAAAATCCCGCCTTTTCAGATGATTTACCCTTTCAGCCCCGAATATTGGCTATCCAGTCTGCGGTATTGGTCGGGGCGGTTGGAAATGATGCGGCGATACCTGTTTATACCCATTTCCGCCAGAAAGCGGCAAGGCTGGACACCGTTCGACTGGCCGCCCATCCGGGTTTTCAGGCGGGCTTTAGCGATATTACACCTGCCACCAGCCTTGCTGCCCTGCTAGAGGATTTTGCCCGCTTGCCCCATATCGCCCTGCCAGAGGCGGTGCAAACAGGCTATTTTGGGGCAGCCGATCAAATTGCCCCTGTCGCCCGCTTTCTTGCACAATGCCAGAAACAGGGGAGTGGTTTTTACCTGCTAGACCCGGTATTGGGCGATGCAGGCAAATTATATGTTGACCCGGCTATCGCTGTGGCGATGCAGGAACAATTGCTTCCCCTTGCCGATATCCTGACGCCAAATGCGTTCGAGCTTGGCTGGCTATCCGGCAGAAATATCGCCGGCCTGACGGATGCCGAGCTGGCCGCAAATGAGATATTGGCAAATTCCGGTCAAAGGCTGAGAGGCATTTTTGCGACCGGCATTGATGCAGGTGAGGACAGAATCGCTGATATGCTGGTCACGCCCGAAGGGATAAAAACCTTTACCCATCCGAAAAAATCCCATGGCGTTTCGGGCAGTGGTGACGTGTTAAGCGCACTGGTGATCAGCTTTTATCTGCGCTCAAAAAATCTGCAGGATGCCTGCCAGCACGCCAGC
Source organism: Alphaproteobacteria bacterium (assembly GCA_030835985.1). GTDB lineage: Bacteria > Pseudomonadota > Alphaproteobacteria > Puniceispirillales > Puniceispirillaceae > JADHLI01. The sequence goes on along the minus strand of JAURQT010000179.1, from coordinate 6,434 downwards.
CAGCTGATCCGGGATATGATAGCTGGAACCCGCTCGCCTCTGGGGCTGGATGTTGCGCGCCTGCTTGCTAGAGCCAGCCCCGAAGTTTAAGGTTTATTTTGGCGCTGGCCTTAGCGTCCTTTCAGGCCGCGTTCGACAACCAGCTCGGCTATCTGCACCGAATTCAGAGCCGCCCCTTTGCGCAGATTATCAGACACACACCAAAAGGCCAGCCCGTTTTCAATAGACGGGTCACGCCGGATACGGCTGATATAGACCGCATCCTCGCCTGCACATTCTATCGGGGTGACATAGCCTTCATCGGCGCGGTGATCAATCACCACAACCCCGTCTGCATCGCGCAGAATCTGGCGGGCTTCTGCCTCGCCAATCGGCTTTTCTGTTTCAATAAAAACCGCTTCACTATGCCCGACAAAAACCGGGATGCGCACACACATAGCGACCAGATCAATGGCAGGATCCAAAATCTTTTTGGTCTCTGCGGTCATTTTCCATTCTTCCTTGGTCGCACCATCTTCCATAAAGACATCAATATGGGGAATAGCGTTAAAGGCGATTTGCTTGGGGAATTTTTCGGGCTTTACCTCATCATTCACAAAAATACCCTTGGTCTGGTTAAACAGCTCGTCCATAGCCGGACGGCCAGCCCCGGATACAGCCTGATAGGTGGCTACCACCACCCGAACAACCCCAAACCTGTCATGCAGGGGCTTTAGGGCAACCACCAGCTGGGCGGTGGAACAATTCGGATTGGCAATAATATTGCGCCCGCCCCTGGCCAGCATCATACCCTCAACGGCATCTGCATTTACTTCCGGAACGATCAGCGGGACATCTTCTTCCATACGAAAGGCAGAAGAATTATCAATAACGATACAGCCGGCCGCACCCGCGATAGGGGCAAATTTTTTGGAAATATCCCCGCCGGCAGAAAACAGGGCAATATCGGCTTGCGAGAAATCAAAGCTGTCCAGCGATTCGATCTTCAAGGTCACATCATCGCCATAGGAAACTTCCTTGCCAGAAGAGTTGGTCGAGGCCAGCGCATAAACCTTGTCTGCAGGGAATTTCCGTTCTGCAAGCGTTTGCAGCATTTCGCGTCCAACAGCGCCCGTTGCGCCCACAACAGCAACACGATAACCCATAGTAATGTTCCTTTTTATCTTTAGCAGGCCTTAATTATCTGGCCTTTTTCATCCGGCCTTAATTATCTGGTCCGTCTGTTCATTGCATCAATCACCGCTTCGGTCATGCCATCTGTGCCTACCTGCTCGCAGCCCTGCGCCATAATATCGCCTGTACGTTTGCCAGAGGCCAGTGCATCGGCAACCGCTGCCTCGACCAGATCAGCCTCTTCTACCTGACCAAATGAATAGCGCAGCATCATCGCAAAGCTTAAGAACTGTGCCAGTGGATTAGCCAGATTTTGCCCGGCAATATCCGGGGCAGAGCCATGAACCGGCTCATACATCGCCTTTGGCAGACCGGTATCGGGATCTGGCAGGCCAAGCGAGGCAGAAGGCAACATACCAAGAGAGCCGGTCAGCATCGCTGCACAATCAGAAAGCAAATCCCCAAACAGATTATCGGTAACAATCACGTCAAACTGGCGCGGATTGCGCACCAGTTGCATCGCACAATTATCGGCATACATATGCAAAAGGGCGACATCCTTGCCTTCGGCTTCATGCAGCTGGCTCATCACCTCGCGCCACAGCACACCGGACATCATCACATTTGATTTTTCCACCGAGGTAACGCGCCCGTCGCGCTTGCGTGCCAGATCAAACGCCACCCGTCCAATGCGCTCTATCTCGAAGGTGGAATAGGCATTGGTATCATAGCCTTTTTTCTGGCCATCGGGCAGATCGTCTATGCCGCGCGGTTCAGCAAAATAGGAACCGCCACATAATTCGCGCAAAATCATGATATTCAGACCGGAAACAATCTCCGGCTTCAGGGTAGAGGCTTGTGCCAGCGCATCAAACACAATCGCAGGGCGCAAATTGGCAAATAAATCCATCTCTTTACGCAAGGCCAGCAAGCCACGCTCCGGCTTCAGGCTGAAATCCAGATCATCATATTGTGGCCCGCCTACCGCGCCAAACAGCACCGCATCTGCCGCCATCGCATCGGCCAGGGTTTCATCGCGCAAGGGGACGCCATAGGCATCATACGCTGCCCCGCCTACATGATCCTGTGCCACATCAAAAGACAGGGATTTATGTTTGGCCAGCCATTCCATGACGGTCATATTTGCTGCCATCACTTCAACGCCAATACCATCGCCTGGCAATACCATCACTTTACGGTTGGAGGCCATTTTTTGTCTCTTCCTATCTTGGATAATTATCTATGCGCGCCCATTATCAAAAACAGGCTGTCGATTATATGAACGGGTTTACAGCCAGGGACGCTCATTATCACGGCTGGCTTCAAAGGTTTCAATCTCGCCGCCCTTTTCCAGAGTAAGGCCGATATCATCCAGCCCATCGAGCAAGCATTGCTTGCGAAAGGGTTCAATATCAAAAGAGATGGTCGCCCCATTTGGCCGCGAGATAGTCTGGCTCACCAGATCAACGCTCAATTCGGGATTTTCTGCATCGGCAGCATCGGCCATCAGCGCATCGCGCTGCTCCGGCGTGACCTTGATCGGCAAAATACCGTTTTTAAAGCAGTTATTAAAGAAAATATCGGCAAAGCTGGTCGAAATAACACAACGAATCCCGTAATCCAGCAGCGCCCATGGCGCGTGTTCCCGGCTAGAGCCGCAACCAAAATTATCGCCTGCCACCAGAATTTTAGCCTGTTTATATTCCGGCTTGTTCAGCACAAAATCCGGACGTTCTGCCCCGCTATCATCATAGCGCATTTCATGGAACAGATTAACGCCCAGCCCGGAACGTTTAATGGTTTTCAAAAACTGCTTCGGGATAATCATATCGGTATCGATATTCAGGATATCCATGGGCGCGGCAATGCCGGACAGCTTGTCAAATTTCTGCATTTTATGCTCCTTTATCTGGGGCTGGCTTTACAGCGAACGCACATCGCTCAGACGACCGTTAATCGCGGCCGCTACCGCCATTTGCGGGCTGACCAGATGGGTGCGCCCACCGCGCCCCTGCCGACCTTCAAAATTACGGTTGGAGGTAGAAGCACAGCGCTCACCAGGGGATAATTTATCCGCATTCATCGCCAGACACATAGAACAGCCCGGCTCGCGCCATTCAAAACCGGAAGCAATAAAGATCTTGTCCAGACCTTCTTCTTCGGCTTGCTGTTTAACCAGACCAGACCCTGGTACCACCATCGCGCGAATGCCGTCTTTGACCTTTTGGCCATCGGCAATGGCAGCCGCGGCACGCAAATCTTCAATCCGGCTATTGGTACACGAGCCGATAAAGACCGTATCGATTTTAATATCGGTCAATTTCATACCGGCTTGCAGACCCATATATTCAATAGCGCGTTCAATTTTTGCCCGCCTGGCCATATCGCTGATCTCTTTCGGATTTGGCACTTCTGCGGTAATCGGCAAGGCATCTTCCGGGCTGGTACCCCAGGTCACAGTTGGCACAATATCGGCCGCTTTCAGGGTGATTTCTGTATCATATTTTGCCCCGGCATCAGATGGCAGGCTCTGCCACCATGACACCGCCTTGTCCCAAACTTCGCCGGATGGCGCCATCGGGCGACCCTGTAGATAGGCAAAGGTTTTTTCATCCGGGGCTATCATGCCGGCGCGCGCACCGGCTTCGATGGCCATATTACACACCGTCATCCGGCCTTCCATAGAAAGATTGGTAATCGCCTCGCCGGCAAATTCAATCACATGGCCTGTCCCGCCTGCTGTACCGATTTTGCCAATAATGGCCAGAATAATATCCTTGGCGGTGACAAGCTCCGGCACATCGCCTTCTACTGTAATGCGCATATTTTTAGCCGGCTTCTGGATCAGGGTCTGGCTGGCCAGCACATGCTCTACCTCAGAAGTGCCAATACCAAAGGCCAGCGCCCCAAACGCGCCATGGGTGGCGGTATGCGAATCACCACACACAATGGTCATGCCAGGCTGGGTAAAGCCCTGTTCGGGGCCAATAACATGCACAATACCCTGACGGATATCATCCATGCCAAAATAGGGTACACCAAATTCTGCGGCATTGGCCTCCAGCGCTTCTACCTGAATACGGCTTTCTGAATCTTCAATGCCCACACTTCGATCGGTTGTCGGCACATTATGGTCTGCCACAGCGAGCGTGCGCTCGGGGCTGCGTACCGTGCGTCCTGCATTACGCAAACCTTCAAAGGCTTGCGGGCTGGTCACTTCATGTACCAGATGACGGTCAATATAAATCAAACACGTGCCGTCTTCCTGGCGATGCACCAGATGAGCATCCCAGATTTTATCAAATAATGTCTTTGGCCCTGACATTTCAGACCTCCCCTAAAATGACATTCCTTAAATTGGCGAACCCTGAAATAGCGTGATTGCCAAAATGATACAAAATGATGGTAGATCTATCCTGTCTTAAAGGTAAATAAAACAGGATAAAAAAATTATGAGGAGCTGTTCGCTGCGGTGCGGGTGTTTTTCTCGGCGATACGGGCAGCTTTACCGGTGCGACCACGCAAATAGTACAGCTTTGCCCGGCGAACCGCGCCGCGGCGCATCACTTCGATAGCCTGTATCTTTGGTGAATGCAGCGGGAATATACGCTCAACCCCTTCGCCATAAGAAATTTTGCGAACGGTAAAAGACGAATTTACCCCGCGGTTGGAACGCGCGATACACACACCTTCAAATGCCTGAACACGCTCGCGTGAGCCTTCGACTACCTTCACACTGATTTTAACGGTGTCGCCTGGACCGAATTCCGGGATAGAACGCTGTTCTGTAACAGCTTCCATTTGCGACTTTCCAATTTTATCCAGGATGTTCATTTTGGTATCTCCATAAATCTGAGCGCCACTAAAACAATAATTTAGCGCAAATGTCAATCTTTATCCTCAGTTTTGAGGTGTTTTTTAGCCATATAGGCCGCCATCAGATCGGGACGGCGGCTGGCGGTGATTTCTGCTGCGTTTTCAGCCCGCCATTTGGCGATATTCTGATGATGGCCAGAGAGCAGTATTTCAGGCGGCTCAAGGCCTTTCCAGTCGCGCGGCTGGGTATAGTGATGATGCTCCAGCAGGCCGGTTTCAAAACTATCTTCCAAATGGCCAATTTCCTTGCCCATCACGCCGGGCAATAGCCGGACAACCGTATCCAGTATAACCATCGCGGCCTGCTCGCCGCCGGACAGCACATAATCGCCAATGCTGACCTCTTCCAGCTGATAATGTTCAATGGCGCGCTGATCCAGCCCTTCATATCGGCCACAGACAATCACTACCCCGTCTTTCCGGCTTAACTGGCGGGCCATTTTCTGATCCAGCAATCGGCCTCTGGGGCTGGGATAGACAAGCGCGATATTATGGCTATCCGGCAAGCTATCCTGTACATGCTCGATAGCCCGGCCTATCACATCCGGGCGCATCACCATGCCGTGTCCGCCGCCAAAGGGCGGGGCGTCCACATTGGCATGTTTGTCTGTGGCAAAATCACGAATATTATGGCAATCCAGTGACCAAAGCTGTTTTTTCAGGCCGCGCCCTGCCAGCGAATGACCAAGCGCACCTGGAAACATTTCCGGAAAAAGGGTGAGCAGATGCGCTGTCCAAACCTTTGATGGCATAGCCTGTGTCATGTTGTATTCTCTTCTGGCTCGGCTGGCTCGGCTGCGTCCTCTGCATCCAGTATGATGCATCTGGCCGCTTCATCCACCTGTTTTAAAAAAGGCGGGTAATAGGGCAGCATTTCTGTTTGCCGGCTATTGCCAAGCTGTATTTCAACAATCTCGCCTGCGCCAAAATTATGCAAAGCTATCACCTCGCCTAAAATTCGGCCGGCTGAATTTTGTACCTGCATCCCCAGCAAATCTGCCTGATAAATCTCTTCGGCGCCCAAATCTGGCAGACGCGCGCGCGGCAGATAGAGCGACCGGCCTTTCAGGCTTTCTGCAATAGTACGGTCGGATACAGAAGGCGAGGAACAGATTGCCAGGCCTTTACTCATGCCCTTGAGCTGGAGCGTCATTTTTGACCCATCTTCCAAAAATAACGGGCTATAGCTGGCTAAATCTTCCGGCTTTTCGCAAAAAACCTGTACCTTGAGAAGGCCGCGCACCCCATGCGGGCCAGCTATTCTGCCCAGAGTGACCATTTTTTGTAATTCCAGTCTCATAGGGCAGGCATACCTTAAAACAGCAAGGCAGACATATCTTCGCAGCCTGCCTTGCGGTATTTTTCTTTACGCCTCAGCTGGCTTTTCTTCTTCTACAGCAGCTTCCTCGGCCGGGGCTTCTTCTACAGCAGCTTCTTCGGCCGGG
>JAURQT010000015.1 GCA_030835985.1 Alphaproteobacteria bacterium | reverse complement strand
TCACCCTACCTTACAGCTTGTCCAGTTGCAAGTTTGTCTTTGCCTCTTTTCAGGTCAATTTAATCTTTTTTTAAGATATTTTTTGCCCCGATAATAATTCAAACCGCCGCAAAAACAGCGCGGCCGCCTTTTTAGGGGGGAGCGGGTCAAGCAAAATATCAGCGGGTGTGCCGCGCGGGCGCGAAAACAGGCGGGTGGCCTCAGCCTCATCAAACCCGGCTAATTGGGTGGCTTCCAGAAATGCAGCCATTCTATCGGCACGTTTAATGGATTTTGTAACCCCCTCTGGCAACAGGGCTGGCAAACCAAAGCGCAGATGCACCGCTTCCATCAGCCGTGCCTCGATATCTTTATAGCCCTTGCCCAGATTAGCCTTGAACGGTGTTATCATATCCCCGATAACATATTCAGGGGCGTCATGCAGCAAACAGGCCAGTCGCCATTTTTGCGACAGGCGCGGGGCATTGCGCGAGAGCATATCTTCTACCAGCACAGAATGCTGGGCAACCGAATAGCCATACGCCCCCCTGGTCTGGCCATTCCAGCGTGCCACCCGTGCCAGCCCATGAGCAATATCTGCAATTTCGATATCCAGGGGGCTAGGCATCAATATATCCAGCCGGCGCCCGGATAACATACGCTGCCAGGCCCGAGAAGGCCGGGCACGAGAAGACTGGGCACGAGAAGGCTGGGATTTAGAGGCAGAGGATTTTTTGCGCATGACAATATCTGTTATAAACGGTTTCCTATCCTTGTTGTATCTGCAACGCTAGCCTCTTTGGGATAGGGATACAAGCCTGCAAAAAAGCGGCTGGACGGCATTGTTTTTGCTTATCAAAGCGGGATAAAACCAGTATCATGTGCAGCATCATGTAGCGTATCATGTGCATCACCTTTTGCCGTATCATGTGGCGTATCATGTGGCGTATCATGTGCTGGTAGGGCATGGGAAAAAATATTCATGGATTTTTTTGAAACCAGAGAAAAATATCGCCGCCGCGAAATCAGTATCTATTCGCGCTGGATTGCCAGATTGTTTTTTCTGGGATTGGCCTTGTGGCTTGGCTGGCAATGGGGATCGCTGGAACAGCGCCAGATCCAGGCAGATCGCGATTTGGTTTTATATGAACGCGCCCAGCGCATTGAGCTGTTAAACCGCGATGTGGAACGCCTGAACCATGATCTGCGCGAGCTAAAGGCAGAAAAAGAAGCCCTGGGTCTGACCCAGTCTTTTGGTGATTCGAAATTAACCAGATTGATTAAGGGTCAAATCGCCAGAGGGACGACGATTGAGCAAATCCATCAGCGTTTGCAAGCGCTGGGGACGCCGGTAAATTGCCGGAATGTTGAAAATAAAACAGTGGCGGTGGCAACCGAGCTCTATAGCGGTGTTGAATCCAATATCACCTTTTTTGACGGGGGGCTGGGCTTGCATGTCGAAGGCAAGCCTGCGGCACAAGGGTCAAAAAACAACCCCTGGTTTGATACCACCAAGCCCTTATCTGTGCGATTTATCTATCTCGGCTCGCAAAAGGTGGTAAAAGGGGTATTGCCGCTTAAAACCGTTATCCCTGCGGAAGATTGGTTATTGGCCGTAGAAATAACCCCGGATGATTTGCGCGGCTATGTTCGGGTAGATATCGAAAACTGCACCCTTCGATAGCGGCTTGGCCCGCTTAAGGGGTCATTTCCTTAAGGGGTCATTTCATAAACATCTGTGACATTGGCATAATCCATATAGCCTAGCCGGGCAACGGGCTGAAAGCGGGTCACATCCACCCGCCCGTTTTCCACCATATTATCATCAATATGAATACCGACAATATGCCCCAGCACCATAACAGAATGGCTGCCATTCGCATTTTTCGGCAGGTCAATATGGTTGTAATAGGTGCATTCCAGATGGGCAGGCGCACCTGTTACCAGAGGGGCGGAAATTTTTTGTCCCGCCATTTTGGTTAAACCTGCATGGTCAAATTCATCAATACTGGCTTCTACAGGCTGGCTGGATTTAACCATTTGCTCTGCTTGTTTCCGGCCAACAATATTAACCCCAAACTCTCTGGTTTCCAGTATGTTGGCCAGGCTGTCCTTGTGCCCGTTTTTATTTTCAGCCCGTGCATCCGGGGCAGAAATAAACATCACCATCGGCGGAAATTCGGCAATAGCATTAAAAAAACTGTATGGGGAGAGATTAGCCACCCCGCCAGCAGAAACACTGGATATCCAGCCGATGGGACGCGGCGATATCAAAGCCTTTAACGGTGAATGGGTTAAGCCATGTTCTGTGTGCGTACCTGGAATAAAAAACATCTTGTCACTACCTCTTTTTTATATGCATCACTTTATCTGCACCATACGGGTATGCCTGCCTGATCTGGCAAATCGCCTGAAACGTAAAAAAATGTATCAGGCTTGTATGAAAATGAAAAGAAGCTGTTCTTTTTTCAGCATTTTTATTTTTAGTGATTTCATGAAAAAAAGGATGGATGGGATGCCAAAAATTATCATATTCGGGGCAACAGGTGGCATTGGCCGTCAAATGGCAGAGGATTTAGCTGATAAGGGGCAGGGCCTTCACCTTGTCGGACGCCCGGATAGCGGGGTAACAGAATTGGCTGCCTCATTGGGGGCAAGCTATTCCCATGCAGAGGCAAAAGACACAAATAGTCTGATAGAGGCTGTGGGCGCAGCAGATGATGGAAGCGGTATTGCCGGGCTGGTCTGGGCCATCGGGTCTATTTTGCTGAAACCGCTTGCCGCCCTTAGCGAAGAGGATTTTATCGAAACCTATCGTTTGAATGTCAGCGCCCCGGCTATGGCGATCAAGGCAGCGAAAAACGGGCTGAAAAAAGCACAGGGCGGGGTGGTGCTGTTCAGCTCTGTTGCGGCCAGTAGCGGGTTTACCAACCATGCCGCCATCGCTGCCGCCAAGGCAGGGGTAGAGGGGCTTGGGCGCTCTCTGGCAGCAGAGCTGGCCCCGGATATCCGCGTTAATGTGATTGCCCCTTCTTTGAGTGATACAAAGATGGCCGCCCCGCTTCTGGCCAGCGAGGCGATGGCCAAAGGCATTGCCCAGATGCATCCGCTTGGCCGCATTGGCAACGCCCGCGATATCGCGCCGCTTGCCTGTCTGTTGCTGGATAATTCTGCTAGTAGCTGGATAACAGGCGAGGTGTTTGCCATTGATGGGGGGCGCGGTCATCTGGCAACAACCGGTCGCTCTAAATAGGCAGGGAAAATGGCGATAGAAAAAAAACCGCATCTGCTGATAACCGGGGCAAGTTCCGGCATCGGTGCCAGCCTTGGCGTGTTAATGGCAGAAGAGGGATACCGGGTAAGTGCCTGTGCGCGCAGATTGCCGCGCCTGCACGCCTTGCAGGAAAAAAACCCCGGCATTACCCCGATTGAAATGGATGTATCAGATCACGCATCGGTACAGCTTGGCCTGGCCAAAGCCGAGACAGAAAATGGCGCGGTAGATATTGCGGTGTTAAATGCCGGCATTTATCAGCCTGTCAATGCAGCAGAATTTGATCTCTCTTCTTATAACCGGCACATGGCGGTCAATTATACCGGCATTTTGCATTGCCTGGACGGGCTTATTCCAGCGATGATAGCGCGGCAATCCGGGCATATTGCCTTTATGGCGTCGGTGGCCGGCTATCGTGGATTGCCTCGTTCTTCTGCCTATGGCCCTAGCAAGGCAGCGGTGCAGAATTTGGCGGAATCGGTTTATTTTGATTTAGCGCCAAAGGGGATAAAAATACAGCTGATAAATCCGGGCTTTGTGGAAACAGAAGCCACAGCGGTGAATGATTTTGTGATGCCGGATCTGATTTCCAGCGATGCGGCCGCCCGGCTGGTCTTAAAAGGATTGCGCTCAGATGATTTTGAGATTGCCTTTCCAAAGAGATTTGTTCGTAAGATGAAATGGTTGCGTTTACTGCCGGCAAAAAGCTATCTAAAGCTGATGGCAAAATTTACAAATCATTAGCCGAATTAACGTGCGTTATCTGGCTATCGGGAGGCAGAGATAGAACTTCACACCCTGACCAAAAATTATGCCGAGCTGTTTGCCGCCCTGTCGCCGGACACGCTTGACCAGCTAGAGGCAAGCCTAAGCGAAGAGGTTATCTTTACCGATCCCTTT
>JAURQT010000178.1 GCA_030835985.1 Alphaproteobacteria bacterium | reverse complement strand
GGTACATCGGCCAGCAAGGCGTGTGCGCTTGTCTGTTTCAAAAACCAGTCCTGGGCGACCACCAGACGCGATACCAGCTCAATCGGGTCTTCGAGGGTCATCTCATCATGTGGATTTTGCAACGACATCAGACATTCTGCCCGGATAAGAATAGTGGTGAATATGGAACGAAACCCGCCCATAAAAGCCCGGCAAAAGCGCCAAGCCTTCTCTCATCTCTAAACAAAAATGAAAATCGCTTCAACACAAAATATTGTGGATAGCCGGATACCAAACCACATCAACTTGTGGTTTTTGCCTGTTTTTCGGTGATTCCCTATCGCTTTTGAAAACGCAAATTTTTCGCGCTGTCAGCCTTGTTTTTTCTTTGCAGCGGGGCGTTTGGCTTTTGCAGGCTGTTTTAGCTGTGATTCCAGATGCGCGATTCGCGCCGACAAGGCATCGACCCGTGACATCAGGGCTTCAAAATCCTCTTGTGTGACCATACCATCTGCTGCCTGGCTGCGCTCGGCACGGCCACGCCGCATCATCTGTACATCCTCGCGCATTGTCCCCAGCGCAGAGGCTGCGCCATTTGCCATTTGTGCCAGATCAGAGATAAGATTAGAGCGTGGTTTCATCTGTTTCGCCTTTTTGTCCCCAGCAAAGCTGTTGGTTCTGAACCTATTTATAGATCTGTTGGTTCTGAGACTATTATATAGAGCAGTCACAAGGGAAAATCCACACCTCCCCTTTGTGGCTGTATTTTTGCCTGTTCTGTTTATCGTCGCTGTATTTTCGACTGTTCTGTTTATCGGTAGAGAAGATATCCTAAACAGGCTATATAAATAAAATCAAAGATAGGTGTTTAGAATATGGCGCAAACTCCCCTTTTTACATTCCCCAATATTGATCCGGTAGCCTTTTCCATCGGCCCGATAGATATCCGCTGGTATGCGCTTTCCTATATGGCCGGCATTATTTTAGGCTGGCTGTTTATGCGCCATCAGATATCTTCCGGGCGCTCTGTCCTCAGCCAGGCGCAATTGGACACGCTGTTGAACACTGCCATTTTCGGGATAATTATCGGTGGGCGGCTGGGCTATGTATTTTTCTACAATCCCGGGCTGTATCTGGCTGACCCCCTCGCCATTATTCGGGTATGGGAAGGCGGTATGTCCTTTCATGGCGGTATGCTAGGGGTCATGGCGGCCATTTTATATACCGCTTATCGCTATCACCTGCCGCCCCTTGGTCTGGCAGATGAGGTGGCGGTTATCGCGCCTATCGGGTTGTTTTTTGGCCGAATGGCCAATTTCATTAATGGTGAGCTGTTTGGCCGCATCACTGACCATCCCTTTGGCATTGTCTTTCCGCGTGGCGGGCCTGAACCACGCCATCCAAGCCAGCTTTATGAGGCTGTTTTTGAAGGGGTAATTTTATTTATTCTGCTTTTTATCCTGAGCCGGGTCAAACGCCGTTTCGGCCTGAAAAACGGGGTGGTGATGTGTGGTTTTTTGCTGGGATATGGCCTGGCACGTTTTTGTATTGAATATGTGCGCGCCCCCGATAGCCATCTTGGCTTTTTCAGCGCTGCCAGCCTGTCTCTTACCATGGGACAGCTTCTTAGCTTGCCAATGATAGCCCTCGGCATCGCTGGCATCACAATTGCCATACGCGCCCGCCGTTCTGGCAAGGATATATAGCCAGGATGCGCTGCCACGATTTATTAGCTGGCCAGATACAGGCCAATGGGCCGATGCATATTGACCAGTTTATACAGACCGCGCTTTGCCATCCCAAGCATGGCTATTATGCGCGCCAGGATCGCTTTGGCAGCGCAGGCGATTTTATTACCGCCCCTGAAATTAGCCAACTCTTTGGCGAGATGATGGCCGGTTTTCTGGCCTATCTCTGGCAGGCTTCCGGCCAGCCGGACGGCCCCCGGATGATCCGCTTTGAAGCCGGGCCCGGGCGCGGCACATTATTTGGCGATATGCATAAAACCTGTCAAAAGATTTGCCCGCCCTTAAGCCATGCTGACCCCTATTTTCTGGAAGCCAGCCCCTATCTTCGCCGCCACCTTACCGAAAAAATTGCCCCGCTTACCCCGCTATTTTGTGACCAGATAGCCCAATTACCGCCTAAACCTCTTTTCGGGATCGCCAATGAATTTTTTGATGCGCTGGGCGTGCGCCAGGCCTGTTTTCGCCGCGGGCGATGGTTCTGGCGGATGATAGATATAAAAGAGGGGGGATTTATCTTTTCAGATGGGGCGCCCTTTTTTCTGTCAGAACAGGAAAGCGCATTGTTGCCCGCCAGCCCGAAAGAAGGGGATATCTATGAGATCAGCCCCCTGTCAGAAGTCTATATGGCAGAGATAAGCCGTCATATCGCCTATCATGGGGGCGGATTTTTAATCTGTGATTATGGCAAGTCAGATGGCACAGGCGATAGTTTGCAAGCGGTAAAATCCCATGCAAAAACAGAAATGCTGGAAAACCCTGGCGAGGCAGATATCACCCATCTGGTTGATTTTTCCGCGCTGGCACGGCAAGCTAAAGCCATGGGGGCACGTCTTATCGGCCCTGTAGAGCAAGGCGCTTTTCTAACAGAGCTTGGCATAATATCGCGGGCAGAGGCCTTGCGCAAAGCCGGTCAGCCAGAAAAAGACCGCTTGTTATCGGCCGCACTGGACAGATTATGTGCCCCTGCCCATATGGGACAAATTTTTAAAGTGGCATTGCTTGTGCCGGCCGGAGATGGCCTGCCCCCCGGTTTTGCAACCCTTAACGATAGAGCCTGACCAAGCCAAAAACGAACCGTAAAAAGAATTGTAAAAAATCGTAAAGAAAAGATAGGGATTAAATCATTTTGTCAATCGATAGCCCAGAGATGCCCGCCATGCCCGAAGGGATAGAGCGCCATGACAGCACCGCAGGGCCTGTCTTTTTCAGCCATGCCGAGTTGCAAGGAAAAGCAGATGAGATAAGACATGGCTTTTTCACCCGAATAGGCGGGGTTTCCACTGGTCTGTATGATAGTTTGAATTGCGGTTTGGGTTCAGCCGACAGCGCAGAAAATGTCGCTAAAAATCGGGCGCTGAGTGGTGCAGCACTTGGCCTGGCCCCGGAAAGGCTGGCAGGGCTATATCAAACCCACAGCGCTGATTGCCTGGTGATAGACAGCCAAACACAAACGCAATATCTGAACCCGGAAACCCGCCCCCATGGCGATGGTCTGGTGACTTGCCTCGATAATATCGGTATCGCAATTTTAGGGGCAGATTGCTTGCCCGTTTTATTTGCCGATAAAAAAGCGGGCATTATTGGTGCCTGTCATGCGGGCTGGCGCGGGGCGGTAAGCGGCATTATCGAAAACACCGTTGATGCGATGTGCGCTATCGGGGCGCATTTGGGCGATATGGTGATGGTGATAGGCCCCGGCATTCACCAGAAAAGCTATCAGGTCAGCACAGATATGGTAACAGAGATTTCCACCCTGAAACCCGATAGTGCCAGATGTTTTATGCCAGACCCCTCAGCAGAGGTTACCGCAGAAGGGGCAAGCCATTATCTGTTTGACCTGCCTGGCTTTGCCCGGATTGCCGGCCAACGCGCTGGCCTGCATCATATCCACAGCCTGCCCTTTGACACTTATGCTGATTCTGCGCTTTTTTTCTCGCATCGCCGCGCCACCCATCTGGGCGAGCCAGAAACAGGCCGGCTGATTTCCATCATCACGAAGAAGTGAATAATATGCCCCATCTTTGGATATTTTTAGGCTTTTTAATGCTTGGGCTTATCGGTGCTTGCATGCTGATTTAACAAAAGAAGCGCGATTAAGCCTTGCAGGTCGCCTGCCAGATTGCTATCAAAATGATTATTGGGAACGGTCAGTTTGATGTTATCATATATTGCTGCTCATATCCATCTGGAAGGGCCGTCTCATCTTGAGCAAGGGACAAGCGGTGATTAAATGGTAATCGATACGGATATCTGATGAAAATTATTGCCGGCAATTCGAACCGTCCATTGGCTGAAGCTATCGCGGCCTATCTTGACAGTCCCCTGACCAATGCCGATGTGCGCCGCTTTGCGGATATGGAAGTGTTTGTCGAAATCCATGAGAATGTGCGCGGCGAGGATGTGTTCGTGGTGCAATCCACCTCTTATCCGGCCAATGATAATTTGATGGAATTGCTGGTAACGCTGGATGCGCTAAAACGTGGCTCGGCACGCCGGATTACCGCTGTTCTGCCCTATTATGGCTATGCCCGCCAGGACAGAAAATCTGGCCCTCGCACCCCTATTTCGGCAAAATTGCTGGCGAATTTGATCACCACAGCGGGGGCAGACAGGGTATTGACCATCGATTTGCATGCAGGCCAGATACAAGGCTTTTTTGATATTCCGACCGATAATCTGTTTGCTGCCCCTGTTTTTACCACCGATATCAAGGAACGCTATAAAAATGGCAATTTGATGATCGTCTCGCCAGATGTGGGCGGGGTGGTTCGGGCGCGTGCATTGGCCCGGCGCCTGGATGCTGATCTGGCCATTATCGATAAAAGGCGCCCGCAAGCAGGGGTATCGGAAGTGATGAATATTATTGGCGATGTTTCCGGCCGTCACTGTGTGATGGTCGATGATATTGTTGATTCGGGCGGAACATTATGTAATGCCGCCAAAGCGCTGATGGATGCAGGTGCACTGTCCGTGGATGCCTATGTTACCCATGGGGTGCTATCGGGCGGGGCAGTATCGCGTATCGCCTCATCGCCGCTTACCTCATTGGTAACAACTGATTCTATTCAGGCAACCGAAGCGATGCGGGTTGCCCGAAATACACGTCAAATCTCTATCGCCCCGCTTTTGGGAGAGGCGATTTTGCGGATCAATGAAGAAAAATCGGTCTCCAGCCTGTTCCAATAGGCCGTTTTATCCCCTTTTTCCTTGATATTACGGGTATAAACGCCTATACAAACCCAGCCTTGTGCACCCCTGGAGGCACAGGCAGCTGATATATAACTCAGCTTTTATACCCAAACATGGAGACAAATAATGTCAGACATTACACAAATTGACGCAAATATGCGTTCTCGGGTCGGTAAGGGGTCCGCCCGTGCGGCACGCCGCGCAGGCAGGGTTCCCGCCGTTATTTATGGCGATAAAAAAGCACCGCTTACCATTGAAATGGAAGAGCGGGTGGTACGGAAAATTATTCACGAGCCGGGCATTTTTGGCCGCCTGCTGAACATCCATATCGATGGCAAGAACACGACTGTTCTGACCCGTGATATTCAAATGCACCCGGTGACAGACGAGCCATTACACATGGATATGCTGCGCGTTGGGGCAACATCAACGGTGGCGGTAGCGGTACCGGTTGAATTTATCAACCATGAAAAGTCACCTGGCCTGAAAATTGGCGGCGTGCTGAATGTGGTACGTCACGAAGTAGAATTGAACTGTCCTGCCGGGGATATTCCGGAAAAGATCGTTGTTGACCTGGATGATATCAAAATCGGTGATTCTATCCATATTAGCGCGATTGCATTGCCAGAAGGGGCAACCCCGACCATTACTGATCGCGACTTTACCGTTGCCACCCTGCAATCACCGGGCGGCGGCGTGAAGAACGAAGATGAAGAAGCTGAAGGCGGCGAAGAGGCCGGCGCAGCAGAAGGTGAAGCAGCAGAAGAAGAATAGGCCCTGCTGGTGCATTTGCGTAATGAATAGGGCTGTCAGGGATATCCTTCCTGCCAGCCCTTTTATCTGCCAGCCTTTTTATATGCCAGCCTTTTTATATGCCGGCCCTTTTATTTTGCACCGCGACTTATTATTCTGGGCGGTATCATTTTTTCTAAAGGAAGTTTTGCGCCATGCTATGGGTCGGTCTTGGAAATCCGGGGTCATCTTATGCAAAAAACCGGCATAATGTCGGCTTTATGGTGCTGGATGTGCTGGCCCATGGGTTCAGGTTTTCAGAATGGCGAAAGACAAAATCAGCCGCCGAGGCATCCGGCCTTATCGGCACGACAAAAATTCGCCTGTTAAAGCCTTTATCCTATATGAACCGTTCCGGGCTGCCGGTCGCGCAAATGGCAAAATATTACGATATCGCGCCTGAAGATATCCTTGTCTTTCATGATGATATTGATTTGGGTGCGGGCAAGATACGGATAAAACAGGGGGGCGGACATGGCGGGCATAATGGCTTGCGCGATATTGACCGTCATATCGGCAAGGAATATTGGCGGGTGCGTATCGGCGTAGGCCGGCCAGATGGGCATCAGGATGTCGATAAATGGGTCTTGTCTGATTTTAGCAAACAGGAACAGACAGACTGGCTGGATGCACTGCTGGAGGCTATCCCTTCCGAAGCGATGCGCCTGAGCGAAAAAGATATGGCCGGATTTGCGTCCAGAGTTGCGATGCGCGCGCCTGCCCCCCGGAACAAAAAACCAATCCTGAACGGAGATGAAAATGGGCTTTAATTGCGGCATTGTTGGTTTGCCAAATGTGGGCAAATCCACCTTATTTAATGCGCTGACCAAAACCGCAGCCGCCGATGCTGCCAATTATCCCTTTTGCACGATAGAGCCAAATACCGGCCGTGTGGCAGTGCCTGATCCGCGCCTGGATGCCATTGCCGATCTGGCAAAATCGGCTGAAATCCTGCCCACTTTTCTGGAATTTGTGGATATTGCCGGGCTGGTACGCGGGGCGGCCAGTGGTGAAGGGCTGGGCAATCAGTTCCTGGCCAATATCCGCGAGGTCGATGCCATTGCCCATGTGCTGCGCTGTTTTGAAGATACCGATATCACCCATGTAGAAGAGAGCGTTGACCCGATTAGAGATGCCGAAACCGTCGAAACCGAATTGATGCTGGCTGATATTGATAGTCTGGAACGGCGCATGACCGCCTTAACCAAAAAAACGCGCGGCGGGGATAAACAGGCCGCCTCTGACCTGGCGCTGATGGAAAAGCTGTTTGCCTGTCTGTCCGACAACCAGCCAGCGCGTGCCTGCCAGAATTTAAGCGAGGCAGAGCAGGCGCGCCTGCCGCAACTCCAGCTTCTAACCTCAAAGCCTGTCTTATATGTCTGTAATGTGGGCGAGGGGGATGCCGCAACCGGCAATGCCCTGTCACAAAAAGTTGCCGAAATGGCCGCCCGGCAAGGGGCAGCTCATGTTATCGTCTCGGCCGCAATAGAGGCAGAGATAGCCACCCTGTCAGATGAGGATGCCGCAGAATTTCTGGCCGAGCTGGGACTGGAGGAAGCCGGCCTGGACAGGCTGATACGGGCGGGATATGGCCTGCTGGATCTGCTGACCTTTTTTACCGCTGGCCCGAAAGAGACCCGCGCCTGGACGGTGCATCGCCATGCCAAAGCCCCTGAGGCGGCCGGGGTTATTCATACCGATTTTCAGCGTGGCTTTATCCGCGCAGAGACCGTTGCCTATGATGATTATATCGCCCATAGCGGCGAGGCCGGGGCAAAAGAAGCTGGCAAGCTGCGGATTGAAGGGGCAGATTATCTGGTACAGGACGGGGATATTTTCCACTTCCGCTTTAATGTCTAGATAAGCTCGAAATCGGCAATGGTGATATCTGATAGCTGGCTTAGCCCGTCAAATATCATATAGATATGGTCATTGCCAGCATCGACCAGCTGCAGATTATTATCGCTATTCAATTCCTTGCGTAAGCCAATGGCTGCCAAATTGGCAGCAGAATTCGTAGTATGGTCATAAAGAATTTTATCGCCTTCCGAGCGGTTAAAATCTGTGATGGTATCGGTCGAAACATTTCCTTTATATAGGATAAATTTATCTGCCCCTCTTCCGCCAGTTAATGAATTTTCCCCTCTAAACCCGCCATCCAGAATATCATTTCCCGTGCCACCATACAGGGCGTCATCTCCCATTTCCCCATACAATTCATCATC
>JAURQT010000177.1 GCA_030835985.1 Alphaproteobacteria bacterium | reverse complement strand
GTTCCAAAGCTGGCCAGTCAGAGGGCAGGATGATGGCGGCGATCATCGCCCGATTTTCAGTCAGAAAGGCCTGTTTATCCGGGGACAGGCCAGTATCTGCCAGCGCGGCAACCAGATTTTGGGCATAATCCCCGCCTATCCAATAGCCAAATATCGCAATGCCCAATAACGGGCCTATGCGCGATACCGCATTATTTACCCCGCTGGCCAGACCATCACGGCCAGGCCCGGCCGCCGCCATGGCCACAGCGGTTAAAGGGGCCGCAAACAGGCCAACAGAAAAGCCCATTACCACCATGCCCGGCATCACAGAATAGAAATAATCCCCATCCGCAAAGCTCAGCCAAAACAGGGAAATCGCCATTAAAATAGAAGAGGAACATAAAATGATGCGCGGGCCATGTGTGCTCGCTAATCTGGCAGCGCGCGAAGAGATAAAAAAGACAATAATGGAAATCGGCAGAGACGCCGCCCCTGCTTGCAAGGCGGTATAGCCAAAAGACTGGATATATAAAAAGCTGAGGAAATACATCGCCGATTGAAATCCGGCAAACAATACCAATGTTTGCACCGATACCAGCACAAACCGCCTGTCTTTCATCAAAAACATGGGCAGCATCGGGTTCTTTATCCTTGTTTCCACCCGGAAAAACACTGCCAGCAAGAACGCCCCTGCAACCAGCACAACAACCTCAAGGGGGTGAAAATATCCCTCTCTGCCCGCTTCCAGCAAGCCATAGGTGATAAGCCCCAAAGACAGGGTTATCAGAACAGAGCCATAAATATCCAGAGGCAGGGGCGTTGCCGGCTCATAAGGGGGGCGTGGCAAACTGGCCAGCATTACCAGTACCAGCCCGGCAATAGGCAAATTCAGTAAAAACACAAAATGCCAGGATAAAAAATCCACCGCCAGCCCGCCTATCAAAGGGCCAATAGGTATCGCAAGGGCAACAATTGCCGACCATTTGCCAATAGCCGCCCCTCTGGCTTCGGGGGCAAAACCGGCATTAATCAGCGCCAGGCTGGCCGGGATCATCAAAGCAGCCGAAATGCCCTGTAATGCCCGAAGGAAAATCAGCCATTCCGCAGAAGGCGATAGCGCGCACCCAAGCGAGGTAAGGGCAAATAGCCCCACCCCCCAGCGCAATGGGCGTCGCCTGCCCAGCGTATCGCCCAGCGCACCGCCGGCCATCAATAGCGCGGCTAAAAATAACAGATAGATTTCCAGAACCCAGTGAATATCCGTCGCTGAGGCATTCAGGCTCTCCTGAATAAAGGGCAGCGCAACATTTAATGCGGTCGCATCAATAAAGCCGATAGCCGAGACCAGCGCAGCGATAATGATCACCTTTTGCCGATGCTTGTCGGAAAAATCAGCCTCGATAGGATGGTCGGCCATATGTTATCATCCATGCCCCTTATATACAGCTAAATCCGGTGGCAAATATCATTATAAAAGACGCTCGGCAACTGCCTTGCCACAGGCAACGGTGTCCGCTGTGCCGCCAAGATCGCGCGTACGCAAGCGGCTATCGCCAAGCGTATCCGAGATGGCCTCGACAATCGCATCGGCTGCCGGCTTGTGACCAAGATGTTCCAGCATCATTGCCCCTGCCCAAATCTGGCCGACAGGATTGGCAATACCCTGGCCTGCAATATCCGGGGCAGAGCCGTGAACCGGCTCAAACAGGGACGGAAAATCGCCATCCGGATTGATATTGCCAGACGGGGCAATGCCAATTGTCCCGGTACAGGCAGGGCCCAGATCAGACAAAATATCACCGAACAGGTTAGAGGCTACCACCACATCAAACTTATCGGGATTCAGTACGAAATGGGCGGTTAGAATATCAATATGATATTTATCGACAAATATATCGGGATAGGATTTTGCCATCTCCTCTACCCGCTCATCCCAATAAGGCATAGAGATAGAAATGCCATTGGATTTCGTTGCAGAGGTCAGATGACGCGCCGGTCTCTTGCTGGCCAGATCAAAGGCGTATTTCAGGATACGGTCTACCCCTGTGCGGGTCATCACTGTTTCCTGTACCACAAATTCACGGTCTGTATCGGGGAACATTCGCCCGCCAATAGAGCTATATTCCCCTTCGGTATTTTCCCGAACAATCCAGAAATCGATATCGCCTGGCTTGCGCCCTGCCAGAGGGGATGGCACGCCCGGCATCAGCCGCACAGGACGCAGATTCACATATTGATCAAATTCGCGCCTGAATTTCAGCAAAGATCCCCATAAAGAGATATGATCAGGCAAAATTTCCGGCCAGCCCACCGCGCCAAAATAAATTGCATCATGGGTTTCCAGCTTTTCCTGCCAGTCATCCGGCAGCATCTGGCCATGTTTTTGATAATACTCAATGCTGGAAAACGGATATTCTGTAAATTCCAGATTAATGCCGAATTTTGGACAGACCGCCTCGAGCGCACGCAATCCCTCCGGCATCACTTCTTTACCAATGCCGTCCCCGGCGATAACCGCAATTGAATATTTGTTCTTTAATGCCACCTGGCGCTCCTTTTCCTTATCCAGCAAACCTTTAACCGTTTCTTTCATAGGTACAACGATAATGGATGACCTGCAATTTTATTTGCGCTAGACTGGAGTATGAAAATTCAGCTCGACCCCGCAAACAAAGAGGATAAGGCATTTTTACATGATTACTCCGCTTATTGATGGCTTCCAGCAATTCAGAGATGATTTTTTTGGCGAGGATAAAAGTTTTTTCTCGCGCCTGGTTCAGCGCGGACAAAAACCCAAAATAATGGTTATTTCCTGTGCCGATAGCCGTGTAGACCCGGCTATTTTATTTGGCACGCGGCCGGGCGAGCTTTTCATGGTGCGAAATGTGGCCAATCTTATTCCGCCCTATGCCCCGGATGCCGGCTTGCACGGGGTCAGTGCGGCTATCGAATTCGGGGTACGCGATCTGATGGTCGAACATCTTGTTGTTCTGGGTCATGCCTTTTGCGGCGGCATTCAGGCTTTATGTACCCATCATCGCCATTTGGCTGAAAAGGGGGAAGTGCCGGAAACCTCTAACCGGGAATTCATCCATAGCTGGATCAATATTGCCAGCCCGGCAATGGCGACAATCGATTTGAAAAATTGGCAAGACAGTTTTCAGCATGATGCCGAACAGGCTGCTATCCGTAACTCCATGCAGAATCTGAACAGCTTTCCATGGATTATTGAGGCGATAGAGGCTGGAAAATTGCAAATCCATGGCTGGTGGTTTGATATGGAAAATGGCGCATTATGGGGGCTGGACAAGGAACAGGATAAATTTGTTCGTCTGGTTCCAAAGACCGATAAAGCATAGCTTATAAAAAATGGGGCTATCTGATTGGGCATCGCTGGCACTGATTTGTCTATTGGGCGCCAGCTCGCCCGGGCCCAGCCTGATTGTTATTCTCGGCAATACCCGCCTTTATGGCCGAAAAGCCGGTCTTTATGCCTCTATCGGGCATGGGCTGGGCGTATGGATTTATGCCTTGCTGGCAGCGACCACACTTGGGCTTATCCTGACCCATTACCAGATGCTGTTTACCCTTATTCAGGGGGCAGGTGCGCTTTTGCTTGTCTGGATAGGCGGCAAACTGCTTTATGCTATCCTGTTGCAGAAAAACGCTCCCGATACACCGCCAGCACCTGTTGCCAGCCTGCGCCACAGCTTTCGTGACGGGCTG
>JAURQT010000176.1 GCA_030835985.1 Alphaproteobacteria bacterium | reverse complement strand
CAGCGGGGCAGGCGAGCAGGTAGATGAACAGGTAAAATCAGACAGGCTGGCTGCATTACAACAGCTACTGGATGCCCAGCAGCTTGCCTTTAATAAAAAATGTGAAGGCATGACCATGCCGGTTCTCATCGAAAAACAGGGCGGCAGAGACGGGCAGATGACAGGCCGTAGCCCTTTTATGCAATCGGTCTATCTGAAAGGCGAGGCCAGCTGGATTGGCCGTATTATGGCGCTTGAGATCACCCAAGCGCGGCAAAATTC
Organism: Alphaproteobacteria bacterium; assembly: GCA_030835985.1. Taxonomy (GTDB): domain Bacteria; phylum Pseudomonadota; class Alphaproteobacteria; order Puniceispirillales; family Puniceispirillaceae; genus JADHLI01. The sequence continues at coordinate 15,960 of JAURQT010000176.1, read as the reverse complement.
GCTATGGTCTGCCCCTGCAGTTATCCCGGCAGATACGACAGCAAATGCCACAACAAAAGGAGCAGCATAAGCCGTGTCAGAGGCACAAAAAACCGTTCGACTGGAATTTGAAAATAACACCCTTATGACGATTATATGCGGTCAGCATAATCAGCATCTGGCGCGTATTGAACAGGCCTTGAATGTGCAAATGGACAGTTTTGGCAATCAGATAAAAATTTCCGGTCTGCCAGACAAGGTCGAGCTGGCCAGCAAAACCTTTACCAGCTTGTATCAGCAATTAAGCGTTCAGGATAATCAGGACGAAATGAGCGCGACATTGGTAGATGATGTGTTGCGCCAAACCGAAAATGGGGTCAATCCGGCAACAACGCCTATTGATAAAAGCCTGTTTGCGACTACCTGGAAGAAAAAAATCTTTCCCCGTACCGCAGGGCAAGCGGCCTATTTTAAATTATTGCGCGATCATGAGGTGGTGTTTGGTCTGGGCCCTGCTGGAACCGGCAAAACCTATATGGCGGTGGCCTGGGCGGTGGATTTCCTGAAACGCCGTCAGGTAGAGCGGATTATTTTATCCCGCCCTGCGGTTGAAGCAGGCGAGCGGCTCGGCTTTTTGCCCGGCGATATGAAAGAGAAGGTCGATCCCTATCTGCGCCCGCTTTATGATGCGCTTTATGATATGATGCCATCTGATAAGGTCGATAGAATGATCGCCAATGGCGAGATTGAAATTGCCCCGCTGGCCTTTATGCGCGGGCGCACCCTGTCCAATGCTTTTGTGATTATTGATGAGGCGCAAAATACCACCCCGGTTCAGATGAAAATGGTATTAACCCGTTTGGGCGAGGATTCGCGCATGGCGATCACAGGCGATCTCAGCCAGATTGATTTGCCAAGCGGCCAGCTTTCCGGCCTTTCGGATGCGGTTAATCGGCTGGAGGGGGTAAAGGGGATTGGCATAACCCGCCTCAGCGGTGAGGATGTAGTGCGCCACCCGGTTGTGGCACGTATTTTGAAAGCCTATGAGACTGGACAAAAATAACGAATTTATTCACACTGAATCCATCAACCATTATAGATAAAAACGTGACAAACACACAACCATCTGCACACCCAAATATTCATAGCGAAAATGCCGCCTCCGGCCTGTGCGAGGATAGCGACAGTCCGGCAGATACGCCCGACCCCTATGATGAATGGACTAGCCCGGCTGGCCATAAATTTGAACATAATCTGGCAGATAGACGCTGGCAGCCCTTGCTAGAGGCAGGGCGGCAAACCTGTCTTGTTCTTGCCGATAATTTTGCCCGCAAAATGCAATTGCCTGCCTTTGAGGTTTCTATCCTATGGACAGATGATACAGAAATGGCCGGGCTTAATCAGCAATTCCGTCAAAAACAGGGGCCAACAAATATCCTGTCCTTTCCGGCATTGGCAAAGCTGCCAGATAGCCTGTCTTCTCAGTCTGTCTCTGGCCAGTCTGTGTCTTCTGGGTCTGTTTTTTTGGGCGATATGGCCCTGAGCTTTGATGTGCTGACAAAAGAAGCGTTGCAAAATGGCCAGAAACCAGAACATCATCTGGCGCATTTATTTCTGCATGGCCTGTTGCATCTGACAGGCTATGACCATCAAGAGGAGACAGAAGCAGAAGAGATGGAAACACTGGAAATCCAGCTGTTATCCGAGGTGAATATCGCCAATCCCTATGAAGGGGATGGAAACAGAAATGAGGGGAAATAACGCCGATGTTTAACGCGCTCACCCTAAGCCGGAAATGGCCGTTTATCGGCAAGCAAACCTCTGTGCGAGAAGAGCTTACCGGCCTTATTGAAACCTCTATTCGCCAGACAGATACAGAATTTGACAATCAGGAAGGCTTGCTTTTACGCAATATGCTGGGCTTGCGCGATATCACAGCAGAAGATGTGATGGTACCGCGCGCGGATATTGTGGCGGTAGATATTTCTGAAGGGTTTGAAGCGGCATTTCGCCAGATTAGCGCTGCTGCCCATAGCCGTGTTCCGGCCTATGAAGGCAACCGGGATAATGTGCGCGGTATGTTGCATATAAAGGATTTGGTCGCCCATTCCCTTAGTCCGGAACAGCCTGTTTTGCGCGATTTATTACGGCCGGTATTATTTGTCTCCCCGGCGATACGGCTATTGGATTTGCTGCAGGAAATGCGATTAAAGCGCCAGCATCTGGCACTGGTGATAGATGAATTTGGCGGCGTGGATGGCCTGATTACTATCGAGGATTTGGTCGAGGAAATTGTTGGCGAAATAGAAGATGAGCATGATGATACCGAAGCCCCGCGATTTGAAATCATCAATGAAGATATAGCGGTGGCCGATGCCCGTCTGGAAATGGAAGAACTGGAAGCGCATATTGGCATCACGCTGGAATGTGATGAGCGCGATGAAATCGATACGCTTGGCGGATTTATCTTTGCGCTGGCCGGTCATGTCCCGGTGCGCGGCGAGGTGCTGCATCATAGGAGCGGTCTGGAATTTGAAGTGCTGGATTCGGATCCGCGAAAATTGCGTCTGGTCAGAATAAGAGGGCTGAAACCCCTATCCCCTGATGGGCCGACCCTAGATGAAAAAACAGGCGAATAGAGCTGTTTTGATAGCCTTGCGCGATAGGGTAACAGCCTTGCATCGCCGCCCCTATGGCCGTTATCTTCTTTCGTTTTTATGCGGGGCGACTGCCTCTCTGGCACTGCCACCAACCGGGCTTTTACCTGCCGCTCTGTTCTTTTGTGTCCCGGTTATATTCGCGGTAAACGAGGCGCGTCCGCTAACAGGGGCTATCTTGTTCGCGGCGGCCGGATTTGGCTGGTTTACCGCCTCTCTTTACTGGATTGGACATGCGCTATTTATCAAAGGCGGGGCACAATTACTGCTATTGCCTTTTGCCTGTCTGGGCTTGCCCTTATTACTATCTCTTTTTTGGGCGATGGCAGGCTATCTTGCTTTCAGGCCGGTCATCTCCCCTGTCCCAAAACTTGTTTTACTGGCCGGTTTCTGGGGCGCGGCAGAATGGCTGCGCTCGGTGATTTTCACAGGCTTTCCCTGGAATGTGACAGGCCATATTTTTGCTGAAAATTTACTTACCGCCCAAATGGCCGCCTTTACAGGTCAGCATGGGCTTAATCTATTGGCAGCGATGTTGATTATCGCGGCTTCGGCGGTTTATCTGCGCGCGATTAAAGCGGCTCTTTTTCTGTCCCTGCCGTTAATTTTATTGCTGGTGCTTGGCGGGTTTCGTCTGGCGGAGGCACCGCCCCTGCCAGACCGGCCGATAGAACAAGCTGGCCTTATCCGGCTTATCCAGCCCAATATCGCGCAAGCCCAAAAATGGGACAGGGCGCATAAACCAGATCATATAAAATCGATGACCGCGCTGGCCGCCCGGCCAGAACGCCCGGCAGCCCTGACCATTTTGCCAGAGGCGGCGATTGCCGGTTTCTGGCGCGATGATGAGGGGCTGGTACGTGCGCTGGCAAACGCCATTACACCGGAAAATGGGGTATTGCTGACCGGCATTTTATCTTCGGACAGGGAAAATAATTTTTATAATTCTGCTTATTTTGTGCATCATTCAGGCAGGCTATTGGGACAATATCATAAACAGCATCTTGTTCCCTTTGGTGAATATATTCCCTTTCGCCAACTCCCCTTTATTGATGCGATAGCCGGGCAGGGGGAATTTAGCAAGGGCGGGGCTGTTGAAGATATTTATATTGAACCGTTTGGCTATATCCGTGTGCTGATTTGTTATGAGATTATTTTCCCTGCCTTTATCGCCAGGGATACGCGCCGCCCCGATATGCTCATTACCCTTAGCAATGATGCCTGGTTTGGCAATACATCTGGCCCGCATCAACATTTTTATCAAAGCCGGCTACGCGCCATTGAAGAGGGGCTGGCGGTGTACCGGCTGGCAAATACAGGCGTTTCCGGCGGATTTGACGGGTTTGGACGGTTGCTGGGCAAGACAGGCCTGGGCGAAAAAGCGGTTATCGATTTACCCCATATCGGCGCGCTTGCCCCGCCTTTTTATGCCGAAAACCGTATAGCTGCGCTTCTTTTCCTGTTTACCTGGCTTGGGTTTCTGGCTATTTTTCTTGAATTATTTTCAAAGAGGCGCAATAAAAGTCAGATTAAAATGCGTTGAGGCTATTTTTTAAACAGGAGATGCAGTGTGAGCTTTCTTTTTACTTCTGAATCGGTATCTGAAGGACATCCAGATAAGGTTTGCGACAAAATTTCTGATACAGTTCTGGATTTATTTCTTCGCCAGGAAGCAGAAGCCCGGGTTGCCTGTGAAACACTTGCCACCACTAACCGCATTGTTTTGGCCGGTGAGGTGCGGGCATCTGAAGATAAAATAAAAAAGATTTTTTCTGAAATTGAACCAGCGGTTCGCGCCGCTGTGGCCGATATCGGGTATGAGCAGGAGAAATTTCATCACGCGCATTTTGAATTTCAAAATTATTTGCATGAACAATCGGCCGATATCGCCCAAGGGGTCGATAGCACCGAGAAAAAAGAAGAAGGGGCAGGCGACCAGGGCTTGATGTTTGGTTATGCCTGCCGCGAAACCGAAGAATTAATGCCTGCGCCTATTCATTATGCGCATCAGATTTTAAAAGAGCTGGCCGCCCATCGCAAAGCAGATGCAAATACAATTTTAGGCCCGGATGCAAAAAGCCAGGTCACGCTGCGCTATAATGATGATGGCTCTATTGCCGGGGTGGATAAGCTGGTGCTGTCTACCCAGCACAAGGCCGGGGTTTCTGGCGAGGATATTCGCGCGCTTGTCACCCCCCTGGTCGCTGAAATTTTGCCGAAAGGCTGGATGGTGGGCCCAGAAGATTTTCTGATTAATCCTACGGGAAAATTTGAAATTGGCGGGCCGGATGGTGATGCCGGGCTGACAGGGCGGAAAATTATTGTTGATACCTATGGCGGGGCTGCCCCGCATGGCGGTGGGGCATTTTCTGGTAAAGACCCGACAAAGGTGGACAGATCGGCTGCCTATGCTGCCCGGTATCTGGCGAAAAATATTGTCGCGGCGGGACTGGCCAATAAATGTACTATCCAGATTGCCTATGCCATCGGGGTAGCTGCCCCTGTATCGGTTTATGTCAATACACATGGCAGCCAGAATGTAGAGGAAGCCAGGCTATCGGCATTACTGACCAGCAATGAGGTGATGGATCTCACCCCGCGCGGTATTCGCACCCATTTAGGGCTGAATAACCCGATTTACACGCCTACCGCTGCCTATGGTCATTTTGGCCGCCGCGCAGGCGAAGCGGGCAAGGGTACTTTTAGCTGGGAAGCCATTGACCTTGCTGATCAGTTGCGCGCCGCCCTCTAGTCAGGCTGAATTTAGCCAGAAGCCCTGTCACTACAAGGCCCTATTGATACTCTAAGGACAGCTAAAGACATGGCGGCCTCAGCTACAGAAAAAACACGCTTTTATGGCCGGCGTAAAGGCCGCCCCCTCAGCCAGAATATGCAACGCCTTCTGGATGAGGTGTTGCCAGATAATCTGCTGCCAGAGGATATGGATGAAAGCTGGCTTTCAAAGCGGCGCGCACAGCAGGGCAAAGATAGCGAGCTGATTTTGGAAATCGGTTTTGGCGGGGGCGAGCATCTGGCCGGTCTGGCGGCCATGCATCGCGATAATCTGTTTATCGGGGCAGAGCCTTTCATTAACGGGGTTGTCAGCCTGCTGCGTCATATTGAGGCGCAGAAATTAAAAAATATCTGTATCTGGCCAGATGATGTGCGCCTTATTCTGGATAAATTACCGGCCCATAGCCTGTCAGCTGTCTATGTGATGTTTCCCGATCCCTGGCCAAAAGCCCGTCATGCAGGCAGGCGTATTCTAAATCAGGGGATGCTGGACAGGCTGGCAGATTTATTACAGCCAAAGGGGCAGCTTCGCATGGCAAGCGATCATCCTGTTGCTAAAAGCTGGCTATTGGCCGAAGCGATGCGCCACCCGGATTTTGAATGGCGCGCACGCAGCGCTGCGGACTGGCGCGAACGCCCCTCTGGCTGGCCGCAAACCCGCTATATGCGAAAAGGGGTGATAGAAGGGCGCTTGCCAAGCTGGTTTGAATTTCAGCGTCGATAATGCGCGTGCATCGGCCAATTTTTTAGCTATGCTCGCTAGGCAATGACAAATACTTGTAATATTCAGCATAAAGCGCTATAACTCAAAAAAACGTTTCGGAAAATTGCTGAACGGTGGGTCAAAAGCCCGCCTTTTTTGTTGTCTAAATGGCAAAATGGTCAAGGCAGTAGCAAGCCCAAAACGCCAGAATTAGATACAGAATTAAATACAGAATAAGATAAAGAATTAGATACAGGATTAAACACAAGCGATGATACCGCAAAAGCTGGAACAGCTTATCGAACCTGCCCTTGCTGATTTGGGCTTTGAGTGTGTGCGCATCCGCTATACAGGCGGGGGCGGGAAATCGGCACGTGGCCAGCTACAGATTATGGCAGAGCCAACAGATTTGCGCGAAATGACAGTAGAGGATTGTGCAATTATTAGCCGGCATCTATCGGCTGTTCTGGATGTAGAAGACCCTATCACAGACGCCTATCAGCTGGAGATCAGCTCACCTGGTATGGACCGGCCGTTAACCCGGCTGAAAGATTTTTCGCGTTTTTCCGGCGAGCTGGTGAAAATAACGCTCAAACAAATGCTGGAAGGGCAAAAACGCTATCGTGGCCGTCTGGTTGGTGTGGATGATGAAGGGGTTATCCATGTCGAAACCCCTACCGGGCGGGTAAGTGCCACGCTTGACCAAATCGATACCGCGAAAATCGATCCAACTGAATTTTTTTCCACTCAGAAACAGCCTGCAAGAAAGACAAAGCAAACAGGCATTAATAAAGAAGAGGCTTAGATCCATGGATACATCTTCAATCCCCGGTCTGGAATTATTGCAAATCGCAGATGTGGTTGCCCGTGAAAAATCTATCGAGCGCGAAGAAGTCATCGCCGCGATGGAAGAGGCGATTCAAAAGGCCGGTCGGTCAAAATATGGCCATGACCGCGATATTCGGGCGATGATCGACCGTAAATCCGGCTCTATTCAGCTGGAAAGATGGACAGAAGTCGTTGAAGAAATTGAAAATGATGCCACCCAGATGGGTCTGGAAGAAGGACGCAAGCATAATCTGGAAGCCGGGGAGTTTTTAAAACAGCCTCTGCCGCCTATTGAATTTGGCCGTATCGCTGCCCAGACCGCCAAGCAGGTTATCTCGCAAAAAGTGCGTGAGGCTGAACGTGCCCGCCAATATCAGGAATATAAAGATCGCGTCGGCGAGATTGTTTTGGGTACGGTTAAACGCGCAGAAAGCTATTCTGTGACCATCGATTTGGGACGTGCCGAAGGGGTGATGCGCCGCGAGGAAATGATCCCGCGCGAGAACCTTAATCAGGGGGACAGGGTGCGCGCCTATATTGTGGATGTTCGCGAAGAGGTGCGCGGGCCACAAATTTTCCTTTCCAGATCAGCCAATGAATTTATGGCCAAGCTGTTTACCCAGGAAGTGCCGGAAATTTATGATGGCATTATCGAGATTAAAGCGGTTGCCAGAGAACCCGGTAGCCGGGCAAAAATCTCTGTCCTCTCTCGAGATCACTCGATTGATCCGATTGGTGCTTGTGTTGGCTTGAGAGGCAGCCGTGTGCAGGCGGTGGTCAGCGAGTTACAGGGGGAGAAAATCGAGATTATTCCGTTTTCGGATGACCCGGTAACCTTTATTGTGAATGCGCTGGCACCGGCAGAAGTCGCCAAAGTGGTGGTGGATGAAGTGGCTGGACGTGTAGAGGTGGTCGTACCGGATGAGCAATTGAGCCTGGCCATTGGCCGGCGCGGCCAAAATGTGCGCCTGGCCTCTCAATTAACCGGCTGGTATATCGATATCCTGACCGAAGCAGAAGAGTCAGAGCGTCGCCAGGAAGAGTTTAAAACCCGTTCTGCCCGCTTTATCGAAGCATTGAATATTGATGATGTAATAGCACATCTTCTGGTCGCAGAAGGCTTTGTATCTATTGATGATATCGTTGCCACCCCTGTATCTGAGCTGGCGATGATCCAGGGCTTTGATGAAGATATTGCAGGCGAGTTGCTAAATCGTGCGATAGAATTTTCCGAAGCAGAAGCCAAGCGTATTACCGAAGAGCTGGCAAAGCTGAATGTTCAGGATGATTTGCGTGATGCAGAATATCTGAGTCTGGCGATGATACTGACACTGGCAGAAAATAAAATCCTTTGCCTGGACGATTTGGCCGAGCTGGACAGTGAAGAGCTGCTGGAATTGCTGGGTGAGCATGGCATTGAGGATGAGGCCGCCGCCGGTGATATTATTATGGCCGCGCGCGCGCATTGGTTCGCAGATGAAGACGCAAAAGCTGAAGAAACAGCTGCGGCTGATTCTGGCGATGATGCGTAGTAATGCGACCATTAGAGCAAATAGGCAGTAACCATGAAGCCAGTAGCGCCATCTATGGAAACCTCTCAGGGGGCAGCAGAAGCTGCCAGCCTGCGGCGCTGTCTGGCGACCGGGCAATCGGCTGAAAAAGACAGGCTGATCCGTTTTGTGGCCAGCCCCGAAGGCGAGCTGGTTGCCGATATTTATGGCCGTCTGGGGGGTCGCGGGGCGTGGGTCAGCGCCGATAAACAGCATCTGGAAACGGCCTGTTCCAAAAATCTGTTTGCCCGTTTTTTGCGCCAGTCTGTGACCATTAAAGAGGGGTTCGTTGACCATTTGGGCGATCAGCTGGCACAGATTCTGATTAATCGGATGAGCATGATGCGCAAAAGCGGCGCGCTGGTAACCGGGCGGGGCAAGCTGGAAATGGCCGCCAGCCGTCTGGAAGGCTTGCTGATAGCTGATGATGCCAGCCAGCGCGAGGCCGCATCGCTGATACAAATGGTACAGCCTGACTGGCACGAGACAGGCTTGCCCGCTGCCTTGCTGGGTCAGATAGCCGGTGTTGGCTCTCTGGCCTATGCCGGGGTGTTGCGCGCTGCTTATCCATCCGAGCAAAAGCAGATAGAGGCACTATTGGTGGATTTACAGCGTTGGCGATCGGTCACACAAACACAAAAAACAACAGAATAGAAATTGCGGAGAGCTTGTCTTTTAGGGGCAAGCAGGTGTATTACCATGCACAAAGGTGCGAAAGGCTAAAACATAGCTATCCTGTCAAAGCCTAAATTTTAAGGGGCTATGGCTTAGTCTAAATCGAAAAGGGTCATCCATGAGTGAAGAAAATAACAAGCCAAAGAAATTAAGCCTGTCTGGCAGTGGCAAGCTTTCGCTTGGTGGTGGTGCGGTTGACCCGGCAAGCCTTCGTGGCGGTATGGTTGGTTCTGGACGTGGCAAAACTGTCCAGGTCGAAGTGCGGCGCAAGCGCGTTGGCGGTGCAGCGGTGCGGCCAGCAGCGGTAAATACCCCCGCCCCTGTCGTAAAACCTGTTGAAAATACGCCTGCCCCGGAACAAACAGCCGATCCGGTAGACGACCGTCTAACCGCCGCAGAGCGTGCCAATAGAATGAAGGTACTGCAAGAAGGGCTGAGCAAATCAAAAGAGGCGGCCAGCACAGCAGCAGAGACAGACGATACCCGGCCAGCCGCAGATGAAGCGGCAACCGAAAAAGAAGAAAATCTGGATCCGCGTGAAGCACGTCGCCGCGCAGAGCTGGCGGAGCTGGAAGAAATTGAAAAACAGGCGGCTGCCCAGCGCCTGACCGAAACCGAAAGACTGGCGGCTGAAAATGCCGCCCGTCAGGCAAAAACGCGCCAGCAAACACCGGATATACAACCTTCAGGGCCTGCCCCTGTCCGTGAAGATGCCCCGATACGCAATCGCCGCAAAACAAATGAGGCAGACCCGCCAATGCGCCCTGCTCCGGTAAAGCGTGATGGCGATCGCCGGCGTTCTGGTAAAATGACCATTTCACAAGCCCTGTCAGACGGCGATGGTCGCCAGCGTTCTCTGGCTTCTGTACGCCGCCAGCGCGAAAAGGCGCGGATGCGCGAAAGCCAGCCTCAGGTAAAACAGGTGCGCGATGTGGTTATCCCGGATACCATCACGGTACAGGAACTGGCGAACCGGATGGCAGAACGGGCGGCCGATGTTGTAAAAGAGCTGATGAAGCAGAACATTATGGCAACGGTTACCCAATCCATTGATGCCGAAACAGCAGAACTGGTAACGCTGGAATTTGGCCATAAGGTACAGCGCGTTTCTGAATCAGATGTCGAAGAAGGGCTGACTGGCAGCGAGGATAGCGAAGCAGAGTTGCGCCCGCGCCCGCCTGTCGTGACCGTGATGGGGCATGTTGATCATGGTAAAACCAGCTTGCTGGATGCTATTCGCGCAACCGATGTGGCCAGCGGCGAATCAGGCGGGATTACCCAGCATATTGGCGCCTATCAGATCGAAACCAAATCAGGCAACCTTATCACCTTTATCGATACACCTGGCCATGAAGCCTTTACCGAAATGCGCCTGCGCGGGGCAAACACAACCGATATTGTTGTGCTGGTGGTGGCTGCGGATGATTCTGTGATGGCACAGACCATCGAGGCCATTAACCATGCCAAGGCAGCCGGATGTCCGGTAATTGTCGCGGTCAATAAGTGTGACAAGCCCGAAGCCCAGCCGCAACGGGTCAGAAATGACCTGTTGCAACATGAGATCATCACCGAAGATTTTGGCGGTGAGGTGTTATGTGTGGATGTATCTGCCCATACAGGGATGGGTCTGGACAAGCTGGAAGAAGCTATCATGCTGCAAGCAGAATTGCTGGAGCTGAGAGCCAATCCGGCCAGACCGGCAGAAGGGACAGTTGTCGAGGCAAAGGTAGAGCGTGGACGCGGATCGGTTGCAACTGTCCTGGTACAGCGCGGCACTTTGAATGTTGGCGATATTTTTGTTGCCGGGGCCGAATCGGGGCGGGTGCGCGCGCTGTTGAATGAACGTGGCCAGCAGCTGAAACAAGCCCTGCCCGGCCAGCCGATAGAAATACTGGGTCTGAACGGCACGCCTATGTCTGGTGATATGTTTGTGGTGGTGGAAACCGAGTCACGTGCCCGTGAAATTGCTGAATATCGCAAACGTCGTATCCGCGATAAAGAAGCAGCGGTTACCGCGCGCGGATCGGTTGAACAGATGTTGACGGCTATTGCCGCTGGCGAGGCAGAAGAATTGCCGGTGGTGATTAAAACAGATGTGCATGGCTCGCTTGAGGCTATCCGTGCAGCTTTTGAAAAATTGGCCACTGAACAGGTGCGGGTGCGTATCTTGACAGGCGGTGTCGGGGCGATATCTGAATCAGATGTCTCGCTGGCGGCTGCCTCTAATGCGATGGTTATTGGCTTTAATGTTCGTGCCATCCCGCAAGCGCGCGATTTGGCCAAGAGAGATGGCATTGAAATTCGCTATCATTCTATCATTTACGAACTTATTGACGAAGTAAAAGGGGCGATGGGCGGTCTGCTCAGCCCGGAACAGCAGGAAAGCTTTATTGGCTATGCGGAAATCAGACAGGTGTTTTCTGTTTCCAAGCAAGGCAAGGTGGCAGGCTGTATGGTTACCGAAGGGATCATCAAGCGCGGCTGCAAGGTCAGATTGCTGCGCGATAATGTGGTGATACATGAAGGCAGTTTAAAAACCCTTCGGCGCTTTAAAGATGAAGTCAAAGACGTGCGTGAAAGCATGGAATGCGGTATGGCGTTCGATAATTATTCCGATATTCAGGAAGGGGATATGATCGAATGTTTCGAGGTAAAAGAAGTGGCGCGTACACTGGATTAAAAATAATTCAAACGCCCGTTTTTTATTTAAAAAACCGGTCAGTGCCAAAGGCAGGTAACATGGTACAGCGTTCAAAATCAGCCAGCTCCGAGCCAAGCCAGCGTCAATTACGGGTAGGCGAGGATTTGCGCCACCATCTGGCAGCGATTTTGATGCGCCAGGAAACCCATATTCCGGAACTGGACAAGGTATCTATCACCGTATCGGAAGTATCTGTCAGTCCTGATTTAAGCTCTGCGCGGGTCTATGTTATGACCCTTGGCGGCCAGGATATGGACGCGGTGCTGCCTATATTAAACCAATATGCCCCTGTCTTGCGCCATGAGGTGGCCAAACGGGTGCATTTGCGTCGCTTGCCGGTTTTTAAATTTGTGCGTGATGATTCCTACGATAATGCCGATAGGATGGCACGGCTTTTTTCCGGCATAAAATCACAGGAATAGTTGAAAAAATTGTCCGCTCCCTCGCGCCCCAATGGCCCGCATGGCTGGCTGTCTATCCATAAACCTGCCGGTATCAGCTCGGCAAAAGTTGTGGCGATTGTGAAACGCTGTTTTGGCGGTGTGAAAACAGGGCATGCCGGCACGCTTGATCCGCTTGCCAGCGGTGTTTTGCCGATCGCACTTGGCGAGGCAACCAAGACCATTTCCTATGTGATGACGGCTGAAAAATCCTATCGGTTTTCGGTGAAATGGGGCGCAGAAACCCAGACAGATGATACAGAAGGTGCGATTACCCGCACCTCTTCCTATTTGCCTTCCAAAGCAGAAATAGAGGCTATCCTGCCAAAATTTACCGGGCTGATTGATCAGGTTCCCCCTGATTATTCAGCCGTTAAAATTGATGGCAAGCGCGCTTATGCGCTGGCACGTTCGCGCGATAAGGCTGCAAATCAAAATCAGGGGGAGCGCCTGGCACCGGAAACACCGCTTTTGCGCCCGCGACAAATTCGCATTGATGCGCTGGAATTATTATCTGTACAGGCCAGCAGCGCAGATTTTGAGGTACATTGCGGTAAAGGCGCCTATATCCGCTCCCTTGCCCGGGATATTGGCCGGGCGTTGAGCTGTGCGGCGCACGTAACCGCCCTTGAAAGGCGGTCTGTGGGTAAATTTCATATCCGTGATGCGATTTCTCTGGATTTTTTGCAGGAAATGGGGCAGAGTGCGCCCGCATCTGATGCAATTTTGTCTGTTATGACTGTGCTGGACGACATCCCGGCAGTAGCCCTGACAGGCACAGAAGCCAAAAGGCTTCAATTTGGTCAGAAGCTGTCTCTGGATGGACAACGTTGCGCGCGGTTGCGGGCGGCATTGGCACAAGCCGGAGACACAGAGCATACCGATAGAGCGGTAGCTGTTTTTGACGGGCGTCCTGTGGCGCTGGTTGAATTAAAAGACAGCGTTTTATCGCCCCAGAGGGTGCTGAATTTATAAACCTGCTGTTGCGAAAGCACAGCGTTAGCATGAAGGAGAATGCGATGTCGATTACGAAGGAACGCAAGGCAGAGCTGATTTCTGCTTTCGGTAAGGATGCAAATGATTCAGGTTCAGCAGCCGTTCAAGTGGCTATTCTGACCGACCGTATTGTCTATCTGACCGAACATATGAAAATCCATAAAAAAGATTTTGCTTCACGTCGCGGCCTGTTGAAAATGGTGGGTCAGCGCCGTCATTTGCTGGATTATATCCGTTCCGGCGATGAAGCAGCCTATAAAGCATTGATCGAAAAGCTGGGTCTGCGCCGCTAATATTGGCACCGCCGCTTATCTGATTTTGAAATTCTATTGATAAACGGGTCTGTTCTGGCAGGCCCGTTTTTTTTATGGGGATATATAGAGGTTGCTTTTGTGTGGCGGTCATGTCATATCTGCTGTCATAAAAGATAGATGAAGATAGAGATTTGATAAAAACCGCGAGATAAGCCTTTAAGCGGGCGGGAAAAGACCAGACTGAGAGTCTTTACAATCGTTAAGCGTCTAATAACAAACCCCCTTACATTTCTCAGCAAACAGCCCTGTTTTCGTGTCAGGCCATAAACGGCATGACAGGCAGGAGCGCTTCTTCATCATGACCGAAAATAGATGAAACTGAAAAAAGAGAAGAACCAGATGTTCGAAATATATAGAAAAGAAATCGATTGGGGGGGCAAGACCCTCATTCTTGAAACAGGCAAGGTCGCGCGCCAGGCAGATGGCAGCATTATGGCCAGCATGGGTGAAACCACTGTATTATGTACAGCTGTTGCCGCCCGCAAGGCAAAGCCTGGACAGGATTTCTTTCCCCTTACGGTAAATTATCAGGAAAAAACCTTTGCCGCGGGCAAGATCCCCGGCGGGTTTTTCAAGCGTGAAGGGCGGCCTTCTGAACATGAAACGCTCACCAGCCGCCTGATTGACCGTCCTATCCGGCCGTTATTTCCAAAAGAATTCAAGTGCGAGACCCAGGTTATCTGTACGGTTCTGTCACATGATATGGAAAATGCGTCTGATATTGTTGCCCTGATCGGGGCATCGGCTGCGCTTACCCTGTCCGGTGTGCCGTTTTTCGGGCCCATTGCCGGTGCGCGTGTCGGCTATAAGGATGGGGAATATATCCTTAACCCCACTCTTTCCGAGATGGAAGATAGCGCCCTTGATCTGGTGGTTGCCGGTACAAAAGATGGCGTGTTGATGGTTGAATCAGAAGCAGAAGAGCTATCAGAAGAAATAATGCTGGGGGCGGTTAATTTTGGTCACCAGCAAATGCAGCCTGTGATTGACGCGATTATCGAACTGGCAGAAGTAGCCGCAAAAGAGCCGCGCGAATTGCCCGTTGAAGCCCCGGAAGCAGCAGAATTACGCAAAAGCCTGTCCGGCTTGAGCAAAAAACTGACCGCCGCTTACGATATTGCCGATAAATCTGCCCGTCAGGGCGCGCTGGCCGAGGCCCGTGCAGAAGCTGTAACCATGGCCGGCGAAGAGGCAGATAGTGTTCTGGTTTCTTCTATTGTCAAGGAAATGGAATCCGATATTGTTCGCTCCTCCATCCTGAAAACAGGCCAGCGTATTGACGGGCGCGATACCAAAACGGTTCGCCCGATTGTTGCCGAAGTTGGCTTGCTGCCGCGTACACATGGCTCGTCCTTGTTTACCAGAGGCGAGACACAAGCTCTGGTGGTCTCCACCCTTGGCACCGGCCAGGATGAACAGATGATCGATGCGCTGACAGGCGAATATCGTTCCAGATTTATGCTGCATTATAACTTCCCACCATTTTCTGTGGGCGAGGCAGGGCGTGTTGGCTCTCCTGGTCGGCGGGAAATTGGCCATGGCAAGCTGGCATGGCGGGCAATTAATCCGCTCCTGCCATCGAAAGAGGAATTTCCCTATACCATTCGCGTGGTATCTGAAATTACAGAATCAAATGGCTCTTCTTCTATGGCGACTGTTTGCGGTACCTCTCTTGCGTTGATGGATGCCGGTGTTCCTCTGGCACGCCCGATTGCCGGCATCGCTATGGGTCTGATTAAAGAGGAAGGTGAATTTGCGGTTCTGTCCGATATTCTGGGTGATGAAGATCACCTGGGCGATATGGATTTTAAAGTGGCCGGCACAGATGCGGGTATTACCGCCTTGCAGATGGATATTAAAATCACCTCTATCACCCCGGAAATTATGGATATTGCATTGGGTCAGGCACGTGATGGCCGCTTGCATATTCTGGGCGAGATGGGCAAGGCTCTGACCGGGGCGCGCGAAGGTCTGGCAGAATCTGCACCGAAGATTACCACCTTCAAGATTTCGGTAGATAAAATCAGAGAAGTCATTGGGCCAGGCGGCAAGATGATCCGCGAGATTGTTGAGCAGACAGGCGCAAAAATCGATATTGATGATGATGGCAGCGTATCTGTCGCGGCTATCAGCCAATCTGCCAGCGATGCGGCCATTGCCCGTATCCGCGAGATTGTTGCCGAGCCGGAACTGGGCGTTATCTATGATGGCAAGGTTGTAAAGACCGTTGATTTTGGCGCTTTTGTAAACTTCCTTGGCGCAAAAGACGGGCTGGTACATATCTCTGAAATGAAGAATGAGCGTGTTGCCCAGACAACAGATGT
>JAURQT010000175.1 GCA_030835985.1 Alphaproteobacteria bacterium | reverse complement strand
GCCATTAAACATAGCAGAAACACGCCTGTGCTCGAAAACTTCAAGGACAGACGGAACCCGTTAAGGTCAGGCATTATACAGATTTGCCAGAATTTCTGTCTTGGCTTTTAGCGCATTGCACGCACCCCTGTCAAGAAAACAGCGCTTTTCACGATATTCTGCCCATGCCATAGTGCTGATAATGGTGATTTTCCCATGGTGGGATACCGGTTTTGGGCAAGCTTTCCGGGCAAGGATTTCCGGGCAAGGATTTCTGGGCAGACTTTTTGGGCAGACTTTTTGGGCAGGGTTTTTGATGTCTCTATTTTTTATTGCCAGTAAAGTGCTAAAGATTTTTCTCATCCCCCTTTGGCAATTTGTGCTGCTTATCGCGGCTGGCCAATTAGCTGGCTGGTTAAAATGGCGGCGGCTATCACGCTTTTTTATCGGGACAGCATTTACCCTGTTTCTTCTCTATAGCTTTTTGCCCTTTAGCCAGACTTTACTGCGGTCGCTGGAAAATTATGCCTCCGCCCCCGGCGAGGAAAGGCTTGCCGAGGCAGAGGGTATTATTGTTCTGGGCGGATTTACCGGCAGCGGGGTCATTTCAAAAGACAGGCAAGCCCCGCAGCTCAGCTCTTCTGCCGAGCGATTTGTGACCGCGTTAGGCTTGCATAAAAAATATCCTGAAAAGCCAATATATTTCAGCGGGTTTTCCGGAAAATTACGCCCGCAAGGCTGGTCTGAAGATGAGGTTATCGAGCGGCTATTATCTGACTTGCACCTGCCTTTATCGGCATTTCATTTTGAACGGCAAAGCCGCAATACCGCGCAAAATGCCCAATTTACCTATCAGATGATCAGGCCGGACACCGATCAGAAATGGATATTAATCACCTCTGCCAGCCATATGATGCGCGCGGATCTCAGTTTTCAAAAGGCTGGCTGGCCGCCGCTGATTTTGCTGCCGGTTGATTATAATGCAAGCCCAAATAACACAAGCCCAAACAGGACAGAGACACTCTTCTCGCCAACCATAGGCTTTAGAATAATGAAAACCGTCTTTCATGAATATACAGGTCTCTTATTCTATAGGCTTACCGGCCGATTATAGCATCCCGTATCGGCTGTTTGCAGATCAGCCAGTTGTTTCAGGATCCAGCCCGACCAGCGCATAGGCAAAATCGCGAGCGGTGAAATCCTGCAGATCATCTGCACCCTCGCCTACACCCACCATATGAACAGGCAGGCCAAATTCCCGTGCCAGCGCGACCACAATACCGCCTTTTGCGGTGCCATCCAGCTTGGTTATCACCATGCCGGTCAGCGCGGCTGTTTGCTGAAAGGCTTTCATCTGGGCAATCGCATTTTGCCCCACTGTCCCATCCAGCACAATCAGGCTGTCATGTGGGGCATCTGGAATTTGCTTTTTTATCACCCGAATAATTTTTGCCAGCTCCTCCATCAATTCTGACCGGTTTTGCAACCGCCCGGCCGTATCAATGATCAGAACATCTGCGTTATCTGCGCGGGCTTCATCAATGGCCCGAAAGGCAAGGGCAGCGGCATCCCCGCCTCGCTCGCCAGAGATAACCTTTGTGTCGGTGCGCACGCCCCATCCGGCCAGCTGTTCAATTGCCGCCGCCCGGAAAGTATCGGCCGCGGCCATCACCACCTTTTTGCCCTCCCCTTGAAAACGTGCCGCCAGCTTGCCAGCGGTGGTGGTTTTGCCAGAACCGTTTACCCCAACCAGCAAGATGACATGCAAGCCGCCTGCTGGCGGGCTATCCTGTGTCAGGCCAAGCGGCTTTTCCACTGGCAGCAATATTCCGGTTAACTGGTCTGCAAGGGCTAGACGCAGGGCTTCCGGGGTGACCTCTCCTGCAAATTTATAGCCGCGCAAAGCTTCGGCAATATCGCTGGCCACCGATACCCCCAGATCGGCCAGAATAAGGGCTTCTTCTATCTCTTCAATAGAGGCAGCATCTATCTTTTCCTTGCCAAAAAGCCGGGAAATGCCGGACAGGCTGGAGGTTACTTTTTCAGATGATTTTTTTAAACCTGCGGTAAGTTTTTTTAACCAACTCATAAAAAATAAATCCTCTGGACAGGTGTAGTCAGGCAGACCGGGCAAGCAATGGAACAACCTCTATCGCGTCGCCGCGCACAGATTGCAATGTCACAGCGATAAGCTGGCCAGGCTGATAGCGCTGTTTCTGACCAGCTTGATGTCCTTTTAACGCGAGCACAGCTTTTTCAAAACCACTTAAATGACCCCTGCCACCAGTTTCGAGTAACAGCATATCATGACCGCCAATGCGTGTATGCAGATGACCTTCCAATTGTTCCTCGCCAAGGGCGCGTAAATCAGCGACACGGCGCTTTATCACCGATTTTTCGATTTGCGGCATTTGGGCAGCAGGCGTGCCCTGGCGCGCAGAAAACCCGAAAATATGTAAATGTACCAAATCTGCCTCGCGTATCAGCTGGCAACTGGCCTGATGGGCGGCGTCATCTTCGGTTGGAAAGCCGGCGATGATATCTGCCCCGAACACCACATCCCTGCGGCGGCGGCGCGCCTCTTCGCAAAAGCGCATCACATCACGGGCAAGATGGCGACGCTTCATCCGCTTCAGGATCATATCATCGCCATGCTGAACAGATAAATGTAAATGCGGCATCAGCCGTGCCTCACTGGCCAGCACTTCCATCAGCGCATGATCCGGTTCAGCCGGATCAAGCGAGGATAGCCGCAGACGCGGCAATTCGGGAACACCGCGCAAGATTTCCTGAACCAGAACACCCAGGCGGGGACGGTTTTCAATATCCTGACCCCAGCTGGTAATATCTACCCCCGACAGGACAATTTCTTTTGTCCCTGCCGCAACCATGTTCCTGACATTGGCCACCACATCAGCTATAGAAGAAGAACGCGAAGGCCCTCTGCCAAAAGGAATAATGCAAAAGGTACAGCGATGATCGCATCCCTGCTGTACTTGCAAAAACCCTCTGGTGTGATCCTCAAAACTGCCGGTCAAATGGCTGGCAACTTCCCGCACCTGCATGATATCGCTGACCTGCTTTGCGGGTAATTGGCCTTGGGCCAAATCCTGCCAGCTGGCCGGCTGTAATTTATCCTCATTGCCCAGCAGAATATCTGTCTCTGGCATCGCAGCCCAGCTATCAGGGTCAATTTGGGCCGCACATCCGGTGACAATGATTTTTGCTTGCGGTTTTTCGTGCCGTAATTTGCGGATAGCTTGCCTGGCCTGGCGTTCTGCCTCTTTGGTGACGGCACAGGTGTTTACGATCACCACATCATTTAGCCCGGCTGATTCGGCATGGCGGCGCATCACTTCTGATTCCCAGATATTTAATCGGCACCCAAAGGTATGTATGTCTGGCCGGTTTTGTGTGCTCATGCCCTGCTCTATCTTTCCGCTCTAGCTGTCCGCGTCGCAAGGGCGGCGAAAAAACGGGCAGGGATTATCCCGCTGGCCACTGTGGCAACCGGCCCTGTCATAATAATCTGGCCGCCTGCCGGGCTATCTGCCTGTTGCCAGTGAATGTCCAAAATGCCGCCATCCAGCTCTATTTTTACCTGATTATCGCAAAGGCCGCGCAGCACGCCTGCCGCTGCTGCTGCACAGGCCCCCGACCCACAGGCCATGGTTACACCTACACCGCGCTCCCATACCCGCATCCGCATTTCCCGGCGGTTTTTCAGGCTGACAAATTCAATATTGGCACGATCGCTAAAAATCGGATGCTGTTCGGCAAGCGGGCCATATGTTTCAATATCAACCGCCTCTGCGTCCCTGACAAAAAATACCGCATGGGGATTGCCAACCGAGACAGCTACTGCCAAGCCCAAATCAGCCAGACCGGCATCAGCCAGACCCAAATCCAGATGCAATGTATCGCTCTCACGGGTAAGCGGAATATCCTGCCAGGCTGTATGTACAGGGCCCATCTGAACACTTATCTGTCCTGTCGTGCCTGACCGCCAGCAGGGCAGATCCCCGGCAATAGTGCGAATAACCACCCTGTCGGTTGTTTTTTCAGCCATTAACAGGCTGGCCACACACCTCGTACCATTACCGCACGCGCCGGCGATACTGCCATCGGCATTAAACATATCCAGACATACATCTACCCCCTCAGCAGCCGGCATTAATACCATCAGCTGATCACAGCCCAGCCCCAAATGCCGATGGGCAAGGGCTTGCATCTGCTGCGCATCTGGCACAGGGCTGCCATCGCGCCCGTCCAGCACGATAAAATCATTGCCCAGCCCATGCATCTTTATAAAGGGAAGCTCTTTTGTTCTGGTCATTCACGTGCCTTTCCGGCCGGTCTGTCTCGCGGGCATTACTCTAGCGGATTTTCGGTTGCAAATCCATGTTTTAAGATGCCAGCTCTATGATCAGCGGCACATGATCAGATGGTTTTTCGGCCCCTCTGGTGGGGGTATCAATATCGATCTTTGCAATTTTTTCCTGATTATCAGCACTCACCCAGATATGATCCAGACGCCGACCGCGATTGCTGCTCTGCCAGTCTCGCGCCCGATAAGACCACCAGCTATATAAAATTTCCTCTGTACCATAATGATGGCGCACCGCATCTATCCAGCCCCCCGCCTCTATGAGGTTTAGCAATTTTTCGCGTTCAATATCTGTATGGCTAACCACATTGCGCAATTGGCGCGAGGACCAGACATCGGCCTCCAGAGGGGCGATATTTAAATCACCCACCAGAATAGAGGATTGCGGCGGGTTGGCGATAAAATGGGCGGTCATTTCATCCAGAAAATCCAGCTTGTGTCCAAATTTCGGATTAAGGGTGCGATCCGGTTCATCCCCGCCAGCCGGTACATAAAAATTATGAATTGTCTGGCCGTTAATCCTGGCAGAGATATGCCGGCAATCTGTCCGGCCTGTCCAGTTCTGATAGCTGTTTTCTGTAATAGGCAAACGCGAGATGATCGCCACCCCATTATAGGATTTCTCGCCCCGCATCGCGATATGTGGCCAGCCGGCTTCTGCAAAGGCATCTACAGGAAAAAACTGATCTTCTGTCTTGGTTTCCTGCAGGCACAATACATCCAGCCCCAACCCCTCCAGCCTGTCCAGTACCAGGGTTTGCCGCAATCGAACCGAATTAATATTCCAACTTGCCAGTTTCATCTGTTTGGCCTCACAATAACGCTTTAAAAAAATGGCTCTGCCCTGAACCCCCTATCTATGTGATAGATAGGCGCACAGGCATAAAGCCCAACCATTATCAAATTACGATGAAATAGACAAAGTTAAAATGACCCGTAAACAGCCCCCGAAACTGGAATTTTTTCCCTATCACTTTGCGATGCAAACCAGATGGGATGATAATGATATTTATGGCCATCTGAATAACACCGTGCATTATCGGCTATTTGATACAGCGGTGAATCATTTTCTGGTCACCCATCAGATGCTGGATTTCCATGCCGGAAAACGGATTTATCTGGTGGTGGAAACCAGCTGCAGCTATTTTGCCGAGCTGGCCTATCCGGATGCGCTGATTGTAGGGCTGGGCGTCAGCCATCTGGGCAATAGCTCGGTACGCTATCATACCGCCCTGTTTAAACAGGGTGAAAACCTGGCCGCTGCCGCTGGCGAATTTGTTCATGTGCTGGTGGATAAAGATAGCCGCAAGCCGGCCTCTATAGACGAGAATAGCCGAAATTATTTTAACCAAATTATAATCGCGGCAGGCTAGTTAATTATCGCCTGCCCGATCATAGCCAGGCACGCCAAAAAGGCGGTTTTCCAAAGCTCTGTCATAGACCGGGTTTTGCAAGGTAACGGTGGTTTTTATCCCCAGCAGATCGGTGATGACCCAGCGCCGCAATTGCCAGCTATCTGTATCAAATTCCAGATCAAGCTGGCCGGCGGCTTCCCCATCTTCTTTTGTCATGCTAATTACCGCCACCCCGTCACTGGCACGCGCGCTTGTGCTGAATTTTTCTGATCGAAAAGAGACAATCTCCTGCAAAAGCGGAGATAAAGGTGTCTGGCCAATCGGGATCGCTTGCACAGATTTTGCGATTTTATCATCGACATATAGCCAGACGCTGCTGGTGATAAGGGTAAGGGTTTCCGGGTTTTTATATTCCAGCCGCAATTGGGTGGGGCGGCGAAAATATAATATCCCCTCTCCCACACTGCCATCGGACGATATTTGCAAAAAATCCGCTTGCAGGGTTTTTATCCCTGTAATGGCCTGTTCTGCGCGCTGAATAAGCTGGGTTTCAGAAACATCCCTGCTTTGGGCAAAGGCTGGCAAGCCTGATATGCCCCAGACAAGCACCCAGATAGCGATAAAAATACGGCGTTTAATGCTCATCATTAGAGATAAGGACATCGCGTTTTCCTACATGATTAGCGGTGGAAATAACCCCGGCTGATTCCATTTCCTCAATCAGGGTTGCCGCACGGTTATAGCCTATTTTCAAATGCCGTTGCACAAAGCTGGTAGAGGCTTTCTGCTCTCGAATAACCAGTGCAACCGCTTCATCATACAGGCTATTGCCGCTGGCAGCTGGTGCATTATCGCCGCCCGGCACAGCCTCGGCTGTTTCGGCTTCTTCGGTAACGCTTTCATTATATTCCGGCTCGCCCTGCTGGCGCAAAAAGTTTGCCACCTCTTCCACCTCGCGGTCATCCACAAAGGGGCCGTGTACGCGCACAATCCGCCCGCCCCCTTCCATAAACAGCATATCGCCGCGCCCCAGTAATTGTTCTGCGCCCTGCTCGCCCAAAATTGTCCGGCTATCAATGCGGCTGGTCACCTGAAAGGAAATGCGGGTGGGAAAATTGGCTTTAATCGTACCGGTAATAACATCTACAGATGGTCGTTGCGTGGCCATAATCACATGAATACCAGCCGCCCGTGCCATTTGGGCAAGGCGCTGAACAGCGGCTTCTATTTCCTTGCCCGCAACCATCATCAGATCGGCTACCTCGTCAATTAAAACCACAATATAGGGCAATGGTGCCAAATCGAGTATTTCTTCTTCAAAGACCGGCTTGCCGGTTTCTGCATCAAAGCCTGTCTGAACGCGCCGTGTCAGCATCTCGCCTTTATCACGGGCTTCGGCCAGACGGGTATTATAGCCATCAATATTGCGAACGCCCATTTTTGCCATATTGCGATAGCGACTTTCCATCTCTCGTACCGCCCATTTCAGCGCCATCACCGCCTTGGACGGGTCGGTTACCACAGGGGTCAATAAATGGGGAATACCATCATAGACAGACAGCTCCAGCATCTTTGGGTCAATCATAATCAGCCGACATTCTTCGGGGCGATAGCGATATAAAAGGGATAAAATCATCCCGTTAATGCCCACAGATTTGCCTGATCCTGTTGTTCCGGCAACCAGCAAATGCGGCATTCTGGCCAGATCAGCGATGACCGGCGCCCCGGCAATATCCTTGCCCAGCGCAAGCGGTAATTTACCGCTTTCGGCTGCCCATGCCGGATCATCAAAAATATGCCGCAATAACACCATTTCGCGGACATCATTTGGCAGCTCTATCCCGATAACATTTTGACCCGGCACAACCGCTACTCGCACCGCCAGAGCCGACATGGAACGGGCAATATCATCTGCCAGCGCTATTACCCGCTGCGATTTCGTACCCGGGGCAGGGTTCAGACCATACCGGGTCACCACAGGGCCATAGCGTACCTCGTCAATTTCCCCCTGAATTCTGAAATCTTCCAGCACCTGTTTTAGCCGGGCAGCATTATCATTCAACTCGGCATTATCTGGCCCGGAACTGGCTTTGGGGGGTGTTTTCAGCAATTTAAGCGGGGGCAATTTAAACCGCCCATCCCCTTCAAAATCAAAGCTGGCCTGTGGCCGTGGTTTGCGTGGAGCCAACGCCGCCACATTTTCTGCTGTATCCTCTGCCTGGGCACTGTCCAAAATGACCGGCTCTTTTCTGGGGGCAGGGGTTTTGCTTTTTTTCTTTTTCGGTTTTTCAGAAACCAGGCGGCCGATATCTGCCTGGCCATCTGATAGCTTTTCTCTGGCCAATGGTTCAGCCCTGGCAGGCACAAGTCGGCGCAGATGCCCCAGCACGGCCAGCGCGCTGGCCATCTGGCGATAGCTGATAGCCGATGACCAGATATAGATAAGCCCGCCTGCAAGGGTAAATATACTGGCAAGCAAGAGGCGTGCAGACAGCCAGTCTGGCCAGACAATATGATCGCCAAACAGAATAGTCGCTTCAAAAATCATCCGGCCGGTCATACCGCCATCTGCGGTCACCTGAACCGGGGCAAAAAAACCGTGCGCCCCTGCGCTGATGCATAGCAAGGATACCGCCAGCCCCGGCAAGCGAAGTCGCCAGCGTTTGAGATGTTTTTGAAAGGTTATGCGCGCGCCCCACACCAGCAGGCTTATCGATAACAAACCGGCTGCCAGACCAAACCCGTCATATAAAAGAGTGGCAAGCTCTGCCCCGGGCGCCCCAAGAAGATTATGCACGTCCTGGCCAGAGGCCGTATTAAAGGACGGATCCTGACGATTGGCAGAAACCAGCAATATGACCAGTGCCAGCCCGGCGATAAAAATGATCAGGCCGCCAATTTCATATAATCGATGCCATAAAAATCGTCTGAGACGATCCGACATCAGGGGAGGGTTTTCCTCTATGTCATTCATAGGCGTCACTCATGGGCGTCATTCATAGGTATCATTTACGGGCAGCTTCAATCATAATCTGGATAAAAATTCAGCCAGCCTGTCAGCGGCCTCTTTAATGGTTTCATGGTCATGGACAATCGCTAGACGAATATAGCCTGCCCCGGGATTTATCCCCTCGCTTATTTTTGCCATCACCGAGCCGGGTACCGAGCGAATACCAGCCTGTTGATATAATTCTGCGGTCATTTTTTTATCATCACCGCCCAGGGCTTCGGGTACAGGCAGCCACAGGAAAAAACCGCCGCCGGGTACATTTATATCCAGCTTCTGGCTGAGCAATTCAAAAGATGTGTCATAATGGGCACGGATATGCTGATTATGGACATCATCACGGTAAAGCGCACCTGCGGCATGCAATAAAGGGGTTGGCACCAAGGCCCCGCCATTGGCAACCAGCCTGGTATAGGCAGCGATCACATTTCTGTCCCCGCATATAAAACCGGCACGCAAACCGGCCGCATTTGACCGTTTGGACAGGGAATTCAGCACTATCAGATTGGCAAGGATATCACTATCCTCGCTGTTTTCTGTGGCCATGCCGGCGGCTATTTCCAGCGCACTTACCGGCCTTTCATGCCGCCAGATATCAATATAGCATTCATCCATTATCAACAGAAAATTATAGGCACGTGCCAGACGAATAGCCTTTTCAATATAGGCGCGGCTGGCAACCGCCCCATGCGGATTGGTCGGGTTGCAAAGATAAAGAATATTGGTGCGTGCCAGAACCTCTTCTGACAGATTATCGATATCTGCCAGAAAGCCGTTTTCTGCGGTAGCGTTGATATAGCCTATCTCGCCACCTGCCGCCAATGCGCCTGTCCGCCAGGCATGATAAAAAGGATTGCTGACCAGGGCGATGCTATTTTCTTTTGCCCCTTTTACACAAAAGCCCAGAAAATGCAGTGGCTCTCTGGTCGCGGGTACGGGTACAATATGTTCTGCCAAGGGAAACAGCCCGGAAATAGAGGCAAAGCGCGTGTCAAAATAGACAGAGATATCTTCCAGAAATTGCTGGTCGGCAAAGGCCTTTGGATAGGCTTGCCAGTTCTTTGCCTCTTTCAGCAAAACATCATTCAGCCAGTCTGGCGGCGATAATTGCGGCTCACCAATGGTTAAATCAAGCGGCGATAAATTTGTTTTTATCTTCAGCGGGTCTAATATCTTCCTGACCTGAATAAACATATTGTCATTGAAGATTGAAAAATCGGGATTAAGCATCAATAGTAGAATCCATGAAAAAGAGCTGAATTTGTGGCCGTCTTGACAATTGTCCTCACTCTAAACCAAGCAACGAGCCGGAGCAATATATCTGCTTGCCAAAACCAAACCAAAACAGGTGAAAAGCAGAGGAAAGAAAGGAAAGCTGGATGAAAAAGGGGGCGGTCTTTTTTGACAGGGACGATACGCTGGTAAAAGATACCGGCTATATGTACAAAATTGCCGATTTTCAATGGATGGATGGGGCGCTTGTCGCCCTAAAACAGCTTTGTGATGCCGGTATAGCTGTTTTTATTGTCACCAATCAGGGCGGTATCGGCAAAGGCCTGTTTACCCGCCAGCAAATGCAGGCTTTTCATACCCATCTGTTAAAAGAGGCAAAAAAAGCAGATATCACCATCACCGATATCGCCTATTGTCCGCATCACCCCGAAGCGGTAACCGCTGAAATGGCAATCCCTTGTGCGTGCCGCAAACCCGAACCCGGCATGTTGCGGCAATTAGCCCGTAAATGGGACATAGACCTTGGCCAGTCTGTTATGATAGGAGATAGGCCATCCGATATTGAGGCAGGCAAGCGTGCCGGATGCACCGCCCTGCAACTGACAGATGATACATATCTGCCTGATTTGGTTACCGCCGCAATAGACATAATAAAAAAAGCCTGAGCCAGGATAAATGACAGCAAAGCCGGTAAATAAATGCGATATTGCCCTTATCGGGGGCGGACTGACGAGCTATATGATGGCCGCTGTCCTGCGCCATTGCGGCTATCCCTTTATATGGTTTTCGGGCGCGCCCGCCAACAAGCCGGAAATTAAAGATACCCGTACCACCACCCTGCATCATGCCGGCATGAAGATGCTGGAGGCACTGGGCGTGTGGCCGGCATTGGAAAGGGATGCCTGGCCGTTATGCGATATTTTTGTCAAAATTGAACGCCAGCATCGCGAAAGCCCTATCCGCAGAGGGCATAAAGATACCAGCCCCTGGCCGCTGCATTTTTCTTCCGAGCGCCCGCCTATGGGATATGTAGTGGGTAACCAGCAGCTAGTAGAGGCGCTTTTGCCCCTGACCACAGATATTCCCCATTATGCGCGCTCCATCACCCGCCTGACCCCGGCCAGCCCTTGCCAGCTGGAAGATGATACGGGGCAGAAATGGCAATGTGATTTAACAATTGCCTGTGATGGCCCTGCCAGCGCGATGCGCCAGCAAGCCGGATTATATGCCAAAGATCAAGCCAGAGGCCAAACCGCCATTGTCACCAATATACACACCGGCCGGGCAATAAATCATGGCGCATGGCAAATTTTCTGTGCGCAGGGCCCGCTGGCACTTATGGCCACCCGCGACAATCAGGCATCAGTGGTCTGGACAGTTTCAGATAGCCGGGCAGAAGAGCTGGCCGCGATGAATGAGAGTGATTTTAACGCCCAGCTACAGGCCAGCTTTGGTACGTTTCTGGGCGGGTTGAGCGTCATATCCCCTCGCCTGAAATGGCCGCTTCGCCCGGTTTATGTACCAAAGCGCATTGCCCCTGGCTTTGTTCTGGCAGGTGATGCGGCACATGCGCTGCACCCTCTGGCAGGGATGGGATATAATCTGGCACTTGGCGATGCGGCTATTTTGCTGGATTGCCTGCAACAGGCCCATCAACGCGGCCTGCCAGCTGGCCATCTTTCGGTAACAGAGGCCTATCAGAAACGCCGGGAAATAGAAATTCTTGCCCTGACCAGCACGACCCAGCTTCTGGATCGCGCCTTTTCGCGTCCAAATGGCGTGCTGACCATGCTGGGGGCAGCGGGGATGGCCGCTTTTGGAAAAACCGCTTTGCGCCATCATATTCGCGATATTGCCATGGGGGGAAAATTATCGCCTGCCCCGCTTTTTTCCGGCAAGCTCTCTTTATAGATGCCGGGCTGAAAACCTCTTTGGGCTGCCAGCGTTACTCTGCGGCGCCCTCTGCTACACGCTGGTGATAATCTGCCATTAATTTTTTCGCATTCTTGCCATAATCATGCAAGAGCGCCCAGCTGAAAATACCTGTATCATGGCCATCGCTAAATATCAGGCGCACCGCATAATTACCAACCGGGATCATCTCGGTGATGGTGACATCGTTTTTATTGCGCGGGGTTTTTTTCTGGGCAGCGGCATGACCCTGCACTTCTGCAGAAGGGGATTCAACGCGCAATAGTTCGGCAGATAATGTAAAAGCATCGCCATTATCAAACTGGATAGAAAGCTGGTCTCTGTTTTCCGAGCAGCGTATCTCTATTGGCCAGATTTGGGCGGCGCTTTCTTCTGCCATATCCTTTATCCCTTTTTTTTCAGCCCTCTTTTTTAGGGGGCGGTGGCGGGGTTTTTGTATAATGCGCGCGCGCGCCATCGGTTAGTGGCTCGCCTGCCTCCTCCAGCATGATAGGTACCTGCCCCTTTATGGGATAGGACAACCCTGCTTGCAAACTGACCAGCTGGTCGCGCTCTTTATCATATATCAGACCGGACAGGGTTAACGGGCAGACAAGAAGCGAGAGAAGCTGGGCAGAAATGGCCCGATCGGCGTTAGTGTTTACCCGGCCGGAATTAGTGTTTAATGGTGTTTTCATCTTCATCAGCATGGCTGGCCATCTCTAAAATGGCAATCAGCAATTTTGCCCGCTCTTGCAAATCAGGACATTCCAGCAAAGCCTGTTTTTCCGGAATATCAAAGGGGCAGATCATCGACAGGGTCGTGACCAGCCTTTCATCCTCGCAATTATCAATATGTTCCCAGTCAGCAGAATAGCCCTTTAATTCAAAATAATGGCGCAAATTTTCAATCAGCATGGCTCTGTCAATGGGATGTTCGTTTGGGACAAGATCTGCTTTAAAATCTGTCCAGGAAACCGTCGCCATTTTATAGCCGTCTCTGACCTCTTCTATATCCAGAATACGAAATCGTGCAGTTCCCGACAGGGTTATCAGCAATCTGCCATCATCTGACTCGCCATAATTGCTTATTCGCCCTGCACAGCCGATCTCATACAGATTATCCTCTTCATGTGCGCGCGGCTGGATCATACCGATAAGCCGGTGCGGGCGTGTCAGACAATCGCGCACCATCGCCAGATAGCGTGGCTCAAAAATGTTTAATGGCAATTTGCCGCCTGGCAGCAACAACGCACTGGGCAGAGGAAAGACAGGTATCTGTCTGGGTAACTCTGAAAATTCAGGCTCAAATGGCCCTCTTGTCTTCGCCATCTTTTGGCGTCTCCCCGAAAAACCAACCGAATAAACAATCATCTATGAAACAGATATAAGCTGGTTTTTTGGAAAACAAATAGGCAATCTCAGGAAAAGAGATAGGTAGAGAGTTTGCGCCGCGCCGCGATGACATCCCTATCCATCGGCCCCAATGCAGAAAATATCTCGAAAAGCTGTGTTCTGGCGGCCCCCTCCTGCCAATCCTTGTCCTTTTTAATAGAGGCCAGCAAAATTTCCATCGCCTCGCCCGTCTGACCGGCGGCATAGAGTGCCAGTGCCAAATCCTGATGGGCTTGCAAATCATCGGGATTTGCCTCAATCGCCGCGCGAAAAGCCGCTGTTTCCCCGGCGGCCTCTCCTGATTTTTCAGCTAATTCTACCGCCGAGATAGCATCCTGCATTTCCGGACGGGCCTGGCGTTCTTCATCCAGACTATCGATGATTTCCCGTGCGCTTTCCAGCTCGCCCATCATGGCAAGGGCGCGCACCATTCCAGAGAGCGCGTCCAGAGAGTCTGGTTGCATGGCCAGCGCCTGTTGAAACTGGCCAAGGGCTTGCTCGCCCTGACGCGCAGATAATGCTGCCTTGCCTGCTTCTATCAGGGGCAAAATATCTGCCACACCGGGGGCTTGGGCGACCAGTTTTTCCACAAATTGCCGTATTGCTGATTCAGGCTGGGCACCGGCAAACCCGTCTATTGGCCGGCCGCCAACCACCCCGAAGACCGCCGGAACAGATTGTACCCGCATTTGCTGGGCCAGCGCTTCATTTTCATCAATATTTACCCGTGCAACCCGCACATTGCTAAAAGAGGTGGCAACTTTCTCCAATATCGGGCCCAGCGTTTTACACGGCCCGCACCAGGATGCCCAGAATTGCAGCAAAACAACTTTGGCATTACTGGCCTCCACCACCTCTGCCATGAAATTATCCATCGTGACATCAATGACATCGCCTGTATTTTGCCCAACAATTATCTGTTCCATTTATCTTGCGTTCCTTTACATTTTTTGCCTGTTGGATTTATTTGGCAATTTTGCTGGCATTATGGGCTATTTGGCAAAATCGATCCAGTGATAATCTGCGTTCAGGCTGACTAAAAACACCTCCAGATCCGATGGCGACATACCAATAGTGCGGTCATTCACCAGAGGGTGCATATACAGCAATTTTTTGCCCTTCAAGCTGGCATCGATATAAAGCTGCACCTGATTTTGGACGCCTGTTACCATCGATAAAGGCGTTACCGCCCCCGGCCGGACACCCAGATTTTCCAGCAATCTGTCAGCCGAGCCAAAAGAGAGCCGGCTGGCGCCTATTTTTTCGGCAACAAATTTTAAATCCAGTTCGGCATCTTCTTGAAGTACCACCAGATAATTTTGTTTCTTTTTATCGCGCATATACAGATTTTTGATATGGCCGCCGCCTGCTTCTGTGGCCAGAAATCCATCTCTGACCTGTTTTGAATCTGCCACTGTGCGCAAGGGGATATGATCTACCCGCTGATAGCCCAGATTTTGACTATCCAGCATTTCCAGCAGCCTGTCCGAGGAAATCGGCAAACTATCCTGATAGGTTGATGAGGCATCCATCTTTTTGCCCCTCCTTCATGATAAGGTTATAACAGTGCGAAAGCCAAGATATAGCCATAGAGAGAAAAACTGCAAGCCATTGGCCGGTATCCCCTGTTGCCCCGCACAGCAGAAATGTAACAAAATGCAACGATTGACCCGGCAATAAAGGCCATTTAATCAGGGAAGTGTCGCGAGGTGGATGCGATGTTTTATATGGCAATGCGCTGGATTTAAGGCCTCTATGCAAAGCGGAAAACATATCAATATCAGTGTAGTGGGATGCGGCATGTGGGGGCGCAATATCGCGCGCAATTGTGCCAGCCTGGGTCTGTTACATAGTGTGGTGGATACCAACCCCGAACGGGCGAGCGAATTTGCTGCCAGCTTTTCCTGTCAGGCAATGGATTTTGCGGGCGTATGCACAGATACCAGCATTGACGGGGTGATGATATCTGCCTCTGCTGCCGCACATGAAGCGCTGGCCATCACCGCATTGCAAGCTGGCAAACATGTCTTTATTGAAAAGCCGATGGCTCTGTCTCTGGCAGCAGCTGAAAATATCGAAAAAGCCGCTATGGAAAATGGCCGCGAAGTAATGATAGGCCATCTTATTCGCTATCATCCGGTTTTTCAGGAATTATTGCGTCAGGTACAAAATGGCGCGATAGGCAAGCTGCGCCATATTCAGGCTAATCGTCTGGCTATGGGGCGCATCCGCAATACAGAATCTGCCCTGTTTGATTTATGTCCGCATGACCTATCGCTTATTCTTGCGATTGCGGGCTGTCAGCCGGAAAAGGTTAGCTGTCACGGGGCTGCCCATATCACCCCGGGCGTGGCCGATATGCTGGCTACCGGTCTGGGGTTTGCCAATGGCCTTACCGCAGCGATGCATACCAGCTGGCTGAGCCCGATTAAAGAACATCGCCTGATAGTGACCGGTCATTCCGGCTCGCTGGTCTTTGATGACACAAAACCCTGGTCAGAGAAGCTGACCCTGTTTTCTGATCATATCACCCGGGCCGGCAATCTGTTTGTGGTGGAAAGAGCCAGCCCGAATTATCTGCCGGTTGCAGAAGACGAGCCTTTAAAACAGGAAGTGCGCGCCTTTGCTGCGGTTTGCGCTACCGGCCAGCCCGCCCTTACCAATGCCGCCGAAGGGGTAGCGGTTCAGCGCGTGCTGGAAAAAATGGTAAATCTGTTTGAAATGACCAACAGCCCCGCCCCTGCCAATCCCTAGCTTTTTACGTCTCTAGCCCGCAAATGGAGAGCCTTTCATGACCATCGCCTTTATCGACCTTGCTGCCCAGCAATCGCGTATCCGCAGCCGGCTGGATGCCCGCCTGAAACAGGTGATGGATAGGGGCGATTATATTATGGGACGCGAGGTGGGCGAGCTGGAGACAGCCTTGTCCGAGCGGCTTGGCGGCCACCATACGATCAGCTGCTCGTCCGGGACAGATGCGCTTATCCTCGGGCTATTGGGATTACAGGTGCGGCCGGGCGACGGCATTATTGTGCCCAGCTTTACCTTTGCGGCCAGTGCAGAATCCATTGCGGTTTTGGGGGCATCGCCTGTCTTTGCCGAAGTGGAAGAAGCCAGCTTTAACCTTGATCCGAATTTGCTGGGAGACGCGCTATCGGCTGGCAAAAAGGCCGGGCTGAATATGGTCGGTATTATGGCTGTCGGGCTGTTCGGCCAGCCAGCAAACCTGCCAGCTATTTCCGAATTTGCCGCAAAAAACGGGTTGTGGCTGCTGGATGATGCCGCCCAGAGCTTTGGGGCAAAATGGGCAGAAAAGCCAGTCGGGCAATTTGGCGCGGTCACCGCAACCAGCTTTTTTCCGGCCAAGCCACTGGGCTGTTATGGCGATGGCGGGGCGCTATTTACCGGCGATGACAAGATTGCCGGGATTGTGCGTTCCTGCCGTATCCATGGGCAAGGCAGTGATAAGTATGAAAATATCCATATCGGCATGACCGCAAGACTGGATACGATGCAGGCGGCTGTTTTACTGGCCAAGCTGGAGATTTTTGACGAAGAGCTGGCAGCACGCCAGCAAATAGCCGAGCGCTATAACAAAATGCTGGAAGATATTGTAACCACCCCGAAGCTGGCAGATGCTACCACCTCCAGCTGGGCACAATATGTTATCCGCTTGCCAGAGGGCGGTGACCGCAGCGCCATTCAGGCCGATTTGGCCAAAAAAGGGGTACCGACAGCTATTTATTATCCGCGCCCGATGCATACCCAGCCCGTCTATACCCATTATCCTGTCAGCACATCCGGCCTCGCCCTCACCGAAAAGATGGCCAGCGATGTTCTAGCCTTGCCAATGCATCCCTATCTGGAAAAAGACACCCAAATTCGGATTGTTCAGGCATTGGAATCTGCCCTTGCAATAAAAGCTGCCTGAGGCGGTTTCGCCATTTTCCTGTTTTGATCCCTGTTCATATTGACCCCTTTTTTATTTCAGCCTGGATTATCCGGGGCATCTCAAGGGTCAGCAACTTGCGAATAGCCTGTGCCAGATGGGCGTGAAGCTGGCGGGTATCGCCTGTGCTCAATGGGGCAAGGTTAAAAATACGCCGCAATGTATCCAGCCCGAACAACAGCGATATCAACAGAGCGGCCTGTTCGCCTGCCATAGGGGGCGGCAATTCCCCGGCCAGCCGGTTCAGAATTTTTTCTTCAAAAATCTGTTTAATGGCAGGGGTGATAGAGGGGCTGCCGGCGGCACGCAATACAGCCAAAAGCGGGTCTATCCCGTCTGGCTGGCGCGATTTGTCCAGCAAGAATGTGGCGATAGTTTCCGGCCAGTCTTCCCGTGCCTCTGCCAGCATCGGCTCTATCGACAGGCGCGAGAGGATAGACGCTATAAAAAGCTGCTTTTTTGACCCAAAATAGCGGCTGATCAGCGCAACATTAACGCCTGCCCCCTCGGCAATTTCGCGCACCCCCACGCCATCAAAACCTTTTTGGGTGAATTTCTGTCCGGCCACCTTGCAAATACGTGCCTTTGTGGCGACAGCATCTCTTTTTTTGAGGGAGGTTTGCATATCCAGATGGCCTATCAATAAGAGGGTGTTGACGCAAATAATTAACACAAGTAAACAGGTGATTACTTAACAATATTTTGGAAATGGACGCAAGAGAAGTTTGTAAGGGGAAAAGAGGGGATAGGGTCTTGTCTGTTTCATTTAAAGGAGCGCCGTGCGATGGTGATAACAGATGGCCGGAAAAAACCCCTTAGTACCGCCCTTTATTATGGGGTGCGCAGCCTGCCGATAAAGGCGTTGTTTGCGCGCCAGCTTGCCCATCCCATGCGGGGGAACAAGGCTCTGCAGCCGGAAAAATTCAGCCCCGAAACAGAGGTGCTGGTTCGTCATTCTGCGGCCAGTTCCATTACCACTATTCACAGCCCGTCGCCAAAAGTGCGCTCGGATGCGCATATCATTTATCTGCATGGGGGCGGATATGCGATGCAGGCGCT
>JAURQT010000174.1 GCA_030835985.1 Alphaproteobacteria bacterium | reverse complement strand
CAACGTGCCCAGCACCCCCTGCCCGATACCCAGCATCACCATACGCCGGGTCATCACCGAGGAAAGCTCTTTTTGTTCTTTGCGCTTTTTCATTTGATTTTGCTATCCATTTGCCTGCGCGCCATAAATTGACCAGCAGAGGCGGCTGAAACCAGCAGGACATAAAATACAGGAAACAATAAAATCGTCATCCCTGCCTGTAAAAAAATATCACTTAAATCCGGAAAGGAAAAATAAACAATAGCATAAACCGATATTTTA
This sequence comes from Alphaproteobacteria bacterium, assembly GCA_030835985.1. Taxonomy (GTDB): domain Bacteria; phylum Pseudomonadota; class Alphaproteobacteria; order Puniceispirillales; family Puniceispirillaceae; genus JADHLI01. The sequence goes on along the minus strand of JAURQT010000174.1, from coordinate 5,185 downwards.
AAACTGGCATAAAATAACACAATCAGGGAAAAGGCTGACCAGATTTCCAGAAAATCACTATGGATTAAAACAGCGCTACGCCATCTGGTGATTATAGCCGACAGCACCAGGGCGGTTGCGCTCATCCCCAGCATATCAAAAAACATCAATTCTGAAAAAAGCCCGATTAAAAATACCGCCAAAATAGACAACTGATTGGCAAAAAACAAATTCATGTAAAAAACATACGCCAAAACCAGCAAGGGCGCAGAGGCAAAAAAGACCTGCCATTGGGCAAACGCCCCTTCAAGCAACACCAGAAAACAGCCAAATATAGCCAGTAATATCTGGACAGGAAGGGGCGAGGAAAGTTCGGCCGGACGTTCAAGCGGGCTGCTCATTGCAACACATCCTTTGGGCTGAACCCTTCCAGGAGGCGCTTATCGTCATTTTCCGGCAAGGGCGTGAAGAAATCGGCAAAGCCGTCAATATCTTGCCTGCCATCGCCCTGGGGGCGTACCAAAATCGATACAAAGGCCACTCTGCGCAAATCAACAACAGGCTGGATATAAAAATCACGCCCACCCCCTCTGGCGACACGCCCAACCGGCAAGCCAGGCGGCAAAATCTCGCCATGCCCGGAGGTAAGAACCAGCTCATTTTCCTTTGGCTCTGCTTCCAGTGGCAAAAACGAAAGAGAGAGCATATCACTATTTTGGCCTATCGCCAGACCGGGCCAGGAAGAGGTGCTGAGCAAAATCGGAATACGCGAATTAACATCACTTAGCATCAATACCCAGGAATGACGCTTGCCTACCTCGATAATATAGCCAACCAGCCCATCTGCTGTAACTACCGGATCGCCGCGATGAATACGCTTATCCCTGCCATGTGTGATCATCATGGTGTGCAAGAAACTGCTGCCCGGGGCGGCAATAGCGCGGGCCGTAACGGCCTGTCTGTCTGCTGGAATAACCGCCCCCAGAACCGTGCGCAATTGGCGGTTTTCCGACTCTAGTATCTCCGAGCGTCTCTGCCAGCGTTTCAGCCGTTCATTTTCAGCGCGCAATCGCACGGTTTCCTCACGCAAGGAAGCCACGGTGCGCATCCCCTCAAACATGGTTTCAATCGCCCGCACAGGCGCGGCCACCACATCAAAAAGCGGCGCAAATATACCTGATACACTGGTCTGAACCGTTCGCACAGCCAGCATATCGGCCTTGCCAACAAAAATCAGCACAAAGCCGATAAGGATAATTAAAAGATGATAAAAGCGCCGAGGTTGGGTAGCACGCGTTCTGCCCGTGCGACCAGCCATTTTCCTTATGCTCCGATAAGAACGTGCCTGAGGGTTTTCAACTCTTCCAGACAGCGCCCTGTACCCATTACCACACAAAAGAGCGGGTCTTCGGCAATTGAAATCGGCAATCCTGTTGCCTCTCTTAGTACGGTATCCATTTCCCGCAACATCGCACCGCCGCCGGTCAGCACAATCCCTTTTTCGACGATATCGGCTGCCAGTTCGGGCGGGGCTTGTTCCAGTGCCATTTTTACCCCTTCAACAATCTGTTTCAGCGGGTCAGATATAGCATCTGCGACTTGCGCTTCAGAAATGGTGATTTCCTTTGGTACGCCATTGACCAAATCGCGTCCACGTACCTCGATGCGCACACCGCCTGATTTTTCCGGGCGGCGGGCAATCCCGATGGTCTTTTTAATCCGCTCGGCCGTGGCTTCACCTATCAGCAGATTATGTGTCCGGCGCATATAGCCGATAATCGCCTCATCCAGCTTGTCCCCGCCAACCCGTACCGAATGGGCATAGACGATATTGCCAAGTGACAGGATAGCGACCTCTGTTGTGCCGCCGCCAATATCCACCACCATGGAACCGGATGGCTCTGTTACCGGCAGATCCGCCCCAATAGCGGCGGCCATCGGCTCTTCAATAAGGAATACACGGCGCGCACCCGCAGCCTCGGCGGATTCCTGAATAGCCCGGCGTTCCACCGCAGTTGAACCGGACGGTACACAAATAATCATCTGCGGGCTGGCAATGGAAAAACGACCATTCACCTTGCGGATAAAATGTTTGATCATTTCCTCGGCAACTTCGAAATCGGCAATCACCCCATCTGCCATCGGGCGAATAGCCTGAATATTAACACGCGTTTTCCCCAGCATTACTTTGGCTTCCTCACCAACGGCCAGAACTTGTGTCTTGCCGCGCACCTGTGCCATCGCCACCACAGAAGGCTCGTTCAGCACGATGCCGCGACCCTTTACATAAACAAGTGTATTTGCTGTTCCCAGATCGATACCGATATCTGCTGACATAAAACCAAATAAAGAGCCGAACATTTTTCCTAAAATTCCCGTGCCGCCAGTGTTAATTGTCTGTCTGAATGACCCTCATGCATATTTTATGCCTGCCAGGCAAAACAGACCACCCTATTGAAAAGAAGGGCATCGTAATCGATACCCTTCCCTACTATAGCTAAAATTGTGGTAAAATCGAGGCTTAATTCGCCTAGTTTTTATCTTTGTCTACCAGACGGTTAGCGCCAATCCATGGCATCATACCGCGCAAGCGCTCGCCCACTTGCTCGATATTATGCTCTGCATTGCGCCGACGGGTGGCTTTAAAACTGGCCTGGCGGACTTTATTTTCCAGCATCCAGGCACGGGTAAAGCGGCCAGACTGGATATCTTCCAGCACGCGCTTCATCTCTTCTTTTGTTTCAGAAGTGATGATACGAGGGCCGGTGACATATTCGCCATATTCAGCTGTATTGGAGATGGAGTAATTCATGTTTGCAATGCCGCCCTCATAAATCAGGTCAACAATCAGCTTTACTTCATGCAAACATTCAAAATAGGCCATTTCCGGGGCATAGCCAGCTTCGACAAGGGTTTCATAACCAGCCTTAATCAGCTCAACCAGACCGCCGCATAAGACGACCTGCTCGCCGAACAAATCTGTCTCGCATTCTTCCTGGAAGGTGGTTTCGATAATGCCGGAACGCCCGCCGCCAACACCGCTGGCATAGGACAGGCCGATATCATGGGCATTACCAGAGGCATCCTGATAAACTGCCAGCAAGCATGGCACGCCGCCGCCTTTCAGATATTCGCCGCGTACAGTATGGCCAGGGCCTTTCGGGGCAACCATAAAGACATCGATATCCGAACGTGGCTCAATCAGGTTAAAATGCACATTCAGGCCATGGGCAAAGGCAATGGCTGCGCCCGGGCGGATATTGGCTGCGATTTCTTCTGAATAGATATCCGCCTGCAACTCGTCCGGGGTCAGCATCATCACAACATCTGCCCAGGCGGCTGCTTCTGATACGCTCATCACTTGAAAGCCGGCTGCTTCTGCCTTTGCAATAGAGGATGACCCTTCACGAAGGGCAACCGCCACGTGCGGCACACCGCTATCTTTTAGGTTAGCAGCGTGTGCATGCCCCTGTGAGCCATAGCCAATAATGGCCACTTTTTTCCCTTTAATCAGGCCAATATCGGCATCCTGATCATAATAAACCCGCATATCCTTATCTCCTTAAATTTCTACGCAGTTAAAATTCATCTCGTTCTTTTGAAAATGAGGGCTGGCCAAACCGCCAGCTTTGAAAATTCCATCGCCCCTGTTTTAGCCTCTCGCCCGTCATAAAGGCAAGCCGGGAAAAAATAAAAGGAAAAAACAAAAGGAAAAAAGCCGGAACCCTATTCTGTATCTATCAAATCGATAGTGTTGCCTCTGGTCATGCCACATACGCCTGTACGGGCAATCTCAACCTTGCCAAGCGATTCTATCAGCTTGATAAAGGCTGAAATTTTGGATGAATTGCCAGTTACTTCAAAGACAAAGCTGTTAAGTGTGCTGTCCAGAGTGCGCGCACGAAAACTGTCTGCCACCCGCAAGGCCTCGACCCGCTGGCTACCATTATTGACGATTTTTACCAGCGCCATTTCCCGTTCAACATGCGATGGGCCAGTGGTTAAATCCTGTACCATATGCACCGGTACCAGCCGTGCCAGCAATTGTTTTATCTGCTCGATCACCATAGGTGTGCCGCTGGTCACAACCGAAATACGGCTGGTATGACGCTCTTCATCCACTTCGGAAACCGTCAGGCTTTCAATATTATAGCCGCGCCCGGAAAACAGGCCCACAACCCGGGCAAGCACGCCAGGCTCATTATCCACCAGAACAGAAAGGGTATGCCGTTCAGTCTGTGTTGTATCCAACATTTGATACGCTCCTAAAATCACATAAATCTATTTACCGGGCAGGCGATAGGCTTTATCCCCGTCCGATAGGAAAAAAGGCAAAGCCCTAGACCAGAATTTTACCTTCTTCCGATACTGTTGCGGTTGATTCTTCCGCCGCGCTTAACAACATCTCGTTATGGGCAGACCCGGACGGGATCATCGGAAAGCAATTTTCTTCCTTTTCGATACAGATATCAGCGATTACCGGCCCGTCTGTGGCCAGCATTGTGGCAATCACATCCTCCAGATCATCGGTTGTCTTTGCCCGCAAGCCAGTCATATTAAAGGTTTCAGCCAGCTTGACAAAATCGGGAAGCGAGGCGGTATAGCTTTCAGAATAGCGCGAGCCATGATTAAGCTCTTGCCATTGGCGCACCATCCCCATCCATTCATTATTCAGGATAAACACTTTAACCGGCAGGCGATATTGGGAAATGGTCGATAATTCCTGCATATTCATCAAGAAGGAGGCCTCACCGGAAATATCAATCACGGTGGCATCGGGATGGGCGATTTGCGTGCCTACGGCGGCTGGCAAGCCATATCCCATTGTCCCCAACCCGCCAGATGTCATCCAGCGATTAGGCTGGTGAAAGCCGAAATACTGAGCCGCCCACATTTGATGCTGGCCCACTTCGGTGGTGACATACACATCCCTATCGCGGCTCATCTGATAGAGGCGTTCTATGGCATGTTGCGGCTTGATGATGCTGGATTTCTGATCATAGGCCAGACAGTTCTTGCCGCGCCATGCATTAATCTGATCCCACCAGCTAGACAGAGCCTTTGTGTTCGGGGCAAAATTCTGTGCCTGCATTTCTTCCAGCAAGGCCGCAATGGTTTGTTTTACATCACCAATAATGCCCAAATCCACCCGAACCACCTTATTGACAGAAGCCGGGTCAATATCGGCATGCACTTTCACGCTGTT
>JAURQT010000173.1 GCA_030835985.1 Alphaproteobacteria bacterium | reverse complement strand
TCATTGCCTTGCAGCTGGCATTGATGGGCAAGGCTTGTCCGGGCAAGCCCAACCATAGATACTATGCCGATTATTAATAACGCCCTGGTTATAAATAACGACCTGGACAATACAGATACATATCGCACAGACATAACAAAAAAAACCCCCATCATTCTGATATGCGCACAGCCTAGCATGACAGGGGAAATCTGGCTATATCCAGCCCGTTTTTCGCGCCAATATGACCTAAATTGTCTGCAATATTTGGGAAAAGAGCGCGGAAGCGGCTTTTTTCTGCGCGGCTTTGGTGATTTCTGCACGTTCTGCCATCACAGCTGCGGATTTTTCGACATGGTCGATAGCCGGTTTAAAGGCAGGATCGCCATAGAACATCGCATCTGGCGTACCAGATTTAGTCAGCATATCAATAGTTTCCCTCACCCCTTTGGCGGTGTCTGCCAGCGCGCTGCGTTGCACTTCCAATTGATGAGCCGCCCTATCCAGATTGGCAAGGGCTTGCTCTTTGCCAGACGGGGTCGATGGCATAGCTTTTTTAAATGTGCCATCCATCACGGAACCTGATTCAGTTCCGGAAAATTTCTGTACCTCGCCCCACAGCTTGTTCATCCGGGTTTCGGTTTTTTGCCGTTCTGCCTCGCGAATATCAGGCAAGGTCATTTTGCGTGCCATGGAACGGATTTGATGAACCAGATTTAATAGCTCGCCCGTTTGCTCTTCGGTTTCCTGAATAAGCGAGCTTGCCCGCGAGGCATATTGTATCGCCATATGCAGAGATTTCATCTCTGCTTCCAGCGACATCACCGCATCTGATACATAGACCTGCCCTGCCTGGCTGCGGCTCTGCATATGCGCAGATAACCGCTCTGGCAACCGCATAAGCTGGGCATTCGGGCGCGTAATAGCATCCTTTTGCACAGGCGGCACAGCTGGTATATCAGCGTGTATGGGCGGTGTTTTCATCGGTTTTTCTTTATCCATTTGCAAAATTAATTTTCTGCAAAGCGTATAACGACCGGAAACAGTCCGGTTTTAGAAAAAAAATGTAAAAAAACATCAATTATTTTATAACATACTGCTTTTAATTGATTTTTTAATCACTCATTTTGCGTAAAAACCGGTTCAGCCCGCTTCCAGAAACCGGGCAACGCGCAGAGCCAGATAGCCGCCTATCAGCTGGGCTAGAATGAAAAAACCTGTATCCCCGTAATAAATCCCGGAAAAACTGTTGGTAAGGGTACGGGCGATTGTCACCGCAGGGTTTGCAAAGCTGGTAGAGGCGGTAAACCAGTAAGCGGCTGTGATATATAATCCGACCAGCATGGCTACGGCCTCCGGACGATAGCGCACCCCCAGCAAGATGGTCAATACCAGTCCAAAGCTGGCAACTATCTCGGAGAAATATTGAAAAGGCCCGGAACGTAAATTTTCAGAAAGCTGAAAAACCGGCACTTCAAACATGATATGTGCCAGAAAAGCACCACAGATTCCGCCTGAAATTTGTGATATAATATAGGGGGTTATATCTTGTTTGTTCAGATTTCCTTTTAACATCAAAACCCAGCTGACAACCGGGTTGAAATGCGCCCCTGATATCTGGCTGAACAGGGTGATAAGGACATATAAAATTGCCCCTGTCGCTATGGTGTTGCCCAGCAATGCCAGCCCGTCATTTCCGGCCGAGAGCCTGTCTGCCATAATGCCGGAACCCACCACGGTTGCAACCAGCCATAAAGTCCCTAAAAATTCTGCTGCCAGCTTTTGCCGCATTACCCCTCTTCCTCCTGCTTTATTCTTCTTATAAATGACCAAAAAAGATAGAGGAGATTTATGTCAATTTCGTTACAGTTTTTAAATAGAGACAGACCAGAAAAGCCTACCAGCCTGTAATATTGATAATGCGCTGGGCAGCCGGGCTCAGACGAGCGATTTCCTCCAGTGCCAGCTCATCCATCTTAAACTGCCCCCAGGAAGCGATTTCTGCCCCTGGCCGGGTAGAGGGATTAACTGGATATTCAAAATTTATCTCGGTATAGAGGCGTTGCGCCTCTGCGGTGGTAAGCCATTCCAGAAATTCTAAGGCAGCTTTTCTGTTTTTCGAGGTTTTTAATATCCCGCCAGCAGATATATTGACATGCTGGCCGCGCCCCTGCTGGTTAAAAAAGACCAGCTCGATACTATCTGCCCATTTACGTTGTTCAGCTTCTGTCTTATGAAATTTCATCTGCCCGTAATAATAGGTATTCATCAGCGCAATATCACATTCGCCGGCAAATATCGCCTTGGCCTGGGCTCTGTCATTGCCTTGCGGACGGCGGGCAAGGTTGGCCACCAGCCCTTCTGTCCATTTGGTTGCCGCTACCTGGCCATGATGGGCTATAAGCGAAGCCAGCAAGGCACGGTTATAGACATGGCTGCCAAGACGGCTGCACAACCGCCCCTGCCATTGCGGTTCTGCCAGCTGTTCAATTTCGGTAATCTCGCCTTTTTTTACCCGTGTCTTTGATACGGCCAATATCCGCGCTCGCAAGGATAAAGCTGTCCAGCTATTATCCGCCGCCCGCAAATGAGCAGGTACATTCTGCGCGATCACTGGCGAGGCAACCGGCGCAAGCAGGCCTGAATCAG
>JAURQT010000172.1 GCA_030835985.1 Alphaproteobacteria bacterium | reverse complement strand
ATGCTTTCTGCTGGCGCCAGCAAGGAACAATTTCTTGCTGTGCTTGACCATGCTTTCAAAGCAGGAGCTTCAGGTTTCTTGGCAGGGCGGTCAATTTGGCTGGAAGCGTTTGATTATTACCCTAACTGGAACAGAATTGAAGCCGAACTGAAATCAGAATCTTCTATATATTTGAAAAAAATTTCAGAGCTGGCCGATAGCTCCGCGATGAATTGGCAAACTCATAAGTGCTACGGCACATTAGGTGCTAAAACACAGCCGGTATCATCAGTTTTTCATCGTCAATATGCGAAGATTTAGCAAATGTGGAAAAAGTTTTTTCTCAAATTCAAAAAATTAAAGTACAAAAAACATGCTGCACAGGCATGATATTGTGCTTATGCCCAACTACTGTTTATATAGCCGTTTGGGGATGATTAACTCAGAAAAATGTGAGTGCCACAAACCTTATATCCGCACAAAATCAAGGTGTAAGTAACGGCGGTTGCGCGCGCCCGAAACGACTTCATACCCACATTGCAATTGTAGGGTCTTGAGCTAATCCTGCCCCCGCAACCAATTAGATCCTATAAACACCGCTATCCCTTTGGATGGCGGTTTTTTATTGCCCGAAACTTTACAAATATTGGCCGATGGCGGTGAGATCTCTAACGATATGGTGCGGGGGTTTTGGCAGGCGTTCTGTCGGCATATTTACGCGGTTTGCCCAGATAGTACGAAAGCCGAACTGGCTGGCCGCACAGGCATCCCAGCCATTGGAGGAAACAAATAAAATCTCCTCCGGCCGGGCAGAATATCGCGCAAGCCCCAGCTGATATACCTCCGGGGCGGGTTTGAAAATCCCCACATCCTCAACCGATAATAATGTATCCAGCCTGTCCATCAGGCCAGCTGCTGTAAACGCTGTATGCAGCATTTCATGATTGCCGTTTGACAGAACCGCCGCCGGCAGACCTTTGGCCGCGACCGCCTCCAGCGCGATGGTCGCATCTTCATAAGGGGCCAATTCGCGGTAGAGATGCAATAGCGCCTCGCGCATATCAGTATCCGTGAGGCCAAGAGCTGCCATCGCATAATCCAGCGCATCTGAGGTAATCTCCCAAAAAGGCTTGTAGCTGCGGCTAAGAGAGCGCAACCAGGTGTAATTTAACTGGCGCGACCGCCAGATAGCAGCCAGCTCTGGCCAGTATTCCTGCAATGGGGGAAAACGTCCTGTCCGGGCCAATTGTGCCGCCGCCGCATCCACATCCAGCAAGGTGCCATAGGCATCAAATAAAACAGCTTTAAACATATTTCCTCCTCCTCCGCTAACAGGCCAGCGCGTTCAAACAAGAGCCGGCAGCACGGGTTAAAAATTTCTGCTCTTACCAATTTCTCCGCTTGCGCCAAATTCCGGCCAGGGATAAAACCTAAATCTGGATATTTGCCTCTTTTAACCGGTTAAAATAGGCAGCCGAAGCGTTTTGATATTCTGTAATCATTCGGTTAACCAGCGCTTCCACATCAGGGATATCTGTTATCGCGCCCACCCCATGTCCGGCAGACCAGATATCGCGCCAGGGTTTGCGGCTGCCAGAATTCTCCAGCGCCTCGCCCAATTCCTGGTTAATATCCAGCTGTGCGTGATCATGGGCCGCGTTCAGATCAAACCCGGCTTCATCCAGACTGGCGTGTATGAAATTGGCATTGACGCCTGTCACCTTGTCCGTGGCGATAATATCGCTTTGGTGCGAGGCAACAATCATCTGCTTGTAGGCCTGTTGCGAGGCGGCCTCTCTGGTGGCGATAAATCTTGTCCCCATATAGCCAAAATCCGCCCCCATCATTTGGGCAGCCGCGATATCTGCCCCGCTGGAAAGCGCCCCGGATAATAAAACATAGCCATCAAAAAAAGATCGTATTTCCTGCATCAGCGCAAAGGGGCTGGCCGTGCCGGTATGCCCGCCTGCCCCGGCAGAGACCGCTATCAGCCCGTCAACCCCTGCGGCCACCGCCTTTTCGGCGTGGCGTAAATTAATCACATCATGCCAGACCATGCCGCCATATTCATGAACCTTGTCAACAATATCTCTTACCGCCCCCAGCGAGGTGATGATAAGGGGCACTTTATGTTTGATACAAATCGCCAGCTCGTCCCCTAGCTTGGCGTTGGATTTATGGACAATCAGATTCACGCCAAAGGGGGCTGGCCTGACCCCGCTATCGGCTGCAAATTCGGCCAGCCGCGTTTTAATCTCTATTATCCATTTCTCAAACCCTTCTGTGGTACGCTGGTTATGTGCCGGAAAGCTGCCGACAATCCCTGCGGTGCAACAGGCCACCACCAAGTCAGGGCCAGAAGACAGGAACATGGGCGCACACACCAGAGGCAGTCTTAAACGGGTTAAATCTGCGGCGGCGTTTAATCCGGCTTGTGCCATTTTATTTCCTCTCCTCTTTGGGCTGTCTTTTCTTAAATTAAGATAAACTGGCCTCTTATAATTAATAAAGCAATAATCCAGCATCGATAAAAATATTAGGGAAGTTTTTGGATAAGGTGATTTACACACTCAAAATTCTTGTTACCATTAACTACGACTTAGAAACGGGGCTATAATTATGATCTCTGATGCGTCAAGTTTGATCGTTGCGGATAAGGCTGCACTGGATACAGTACCAAAGCTGATCGCCCATCATATCCAGACCCGGCCGTCTGAAACAGCTTACCGCGAAAAAGAGTTTGGCATTTGGCAAAGCTGGACATGGCAAGAGGCGGGCGAGGAAATGCGCGCGCTGGCAATGGGAATGATGGGGCGCGGGCTAAAAGCCGGGGATCATGTGGCAATTATTGGCCGCAACCGCCCCTATTTTTACTGGGCGATGGTTGCCTGCCAGTCTGTCGGGGCTATCCCTGTGCCCATCTATCAGGATTCGGTGGCATCTGAAATGGCCTATGTGCTGAACCATTGTTCGGCGCGCTTTATCGTGGCAGAGAATCAGGAACAGGTCGATAAAGTGCTGGAGGTTCAGGATCAGCTTGAAAACCTGGAACAGGTGATTTATCTCGACCCGCGCGGGATGCGCAAATATGATCACACCAGGCTTACTACCTACCGCGATATTCAGGCAGAAGGCCGTGCCAATGCCGATAAAATTTCTGTCCAGATGGATAGGATTATTGCCAAAACAACCGGCCAGGATGCCTGTGCAATGCTTTATACCTCCGGGACAACCGGCCGGCCAAAAGGCGTTGTATTATCCCATGACAATGTCATTAAAACATCCCAAGCCTCAAGCGAGTTTGACCATCTGGTTGCAGCCGATAGCGTTCTGGCCTATTTGCCGATGGCATGGGTTGGGGATTTTATCTTTTCCATCGGCCAGGCCAGCTGGTGCGGCTTTTGCGTTAATTGCCCGGAAAGCACAGATACCATGCAACAGGATTTGCGCGAGATTGGCCCTACCTATTTCTTTGCCCCGCCGCGCTATTTTGAACAGGTTCTGACAACGGTTTTGATCCGCATGGAAGATGCTGGAACCCTCAAGCAGAAAATCTTTCGCCATTTTATGGATTTTGCAGCAGAGGTAGGCGGCGATATGCTGGATGGCAAACCGGTTGGCCTGCTGGACAGGCTAAAATACGCGCTGGGTAATTTGCTGGTCTATGGCCCGCTGAAAAATACGCTCGGGTTAAGCCGGGTGCGGGTTGGCTATACAGCCGGCGAAGCGATTGGCCCCGAAATTTTTGATTTTTACCGATCGCTGGGCATAAATTTAAAACAGCTCTATGGCCAGACAGAAGCAAGTGTTTTCATCACCCAGCAGCCGGATGGCGAGGTGCGTTCCGATACGGTGGGCGTGCCAACACCCGGGGTGGAAATTAAAATCAACGAGGATGGAGAGGTCTTCTACCGCTCGCCCGGGTCATTCGTGGAATATTACAAAAACAAGGAAAGCACAGAAAAAACCAAGGACAAGCAGGGCTGGGTTGCCACAGGTGATGCAGGCTTTCTGGAAAAGGATAGCGGACATTTGCGTATCATCGACCGCGCCGCAGATGTGGGCAAAATGAAGGATGGCGCGCTCTTTGCCCCGAAATATGTGGAAAACAAGTTAAAATTCTATCCCAGCATTCTGGAAGCGGTTGTGTTTGGGGCTGGCAAGGATATGTGCACCGCCTTTATCAATATAGACCTTCAGGCGGTTGGCAATTGGGCAGAGCGCAATAATATCGCCTATTCCTCTTATCAGGAGCTGGCTGGCAATGCCCATGTCTATCAAATGGTGCAGGGGCATATCAATGAGGTAAACCGCGATATTGCCAGCGACGAGATGCTTTCAGGTTGCCAGATTCACAGATTCCTGATTTTGCATAAAGAGCTGGATGCAGATGACGGGGAATTGACCCGAACAAGAAAGATTCGCCGCCGCGTCATCCAGGACAGGTTTAAAGACCTGATTGATGCGCTGTATGGCGGCAAGACAGAGATATTTGTCAAAACGCCTGTGATTTACGAAGATGGGACATCGGGTTCTATTTCAGCCACGCTGAAAATAGAGGATGCGAGCGTCGCTTTTGTAAAGGAGACAGCCGCATGAGCCGCAAAACAGCTAAAACCGATACAAAAGACAGCTATGTTACCGCAGATGGCCGCACCATTGGCCCTGCGGTGATGGAAATGCAGAATATCACGCTGCGATTTGGCGGGGTGATCGCTATTCAGGATATTTCCTTTGATATCCGCGAAGGGGAAGTCCGGGCGATTATCGGGCCAAATGGTGCGGGTAAATCCTCCATGCTGAATGTGATTAACGGGTTTTACCACCCCCAGGAAGGGCAGATTTTATATAAAGGCGAGGTGCGCAAGCCCCTGAAGCCCTATGAGATAGCCCATCAGGGTATTGCCCGTACCTTTCAGAACATTGCCCTGTTCAAGGGTATGTCCACTCTGGACAATATTATGACGGGTCGTTTGACTCACATGAAAACAGGGATGCTCTCGCAAGCTTTATGGTGGGGGCGTGCACAAAAAGAGGAAGTTGAAAACCGCGCATTTGTTGAGCGCATTATCGATTTTCTCGAGATTCAGAGTATTCGCAAAGTGCCGGTTGGCCGCCTGCCCTATGGGTTACAAAAGCGGGTTGAGCTGGGGCGCGCTCTGGCCGCAGAACCTTCCTTGCTGCTGCTGGATGAGCCGATGGCCGGGATGAATGTCGAAGAAAAAGAAGATATGTCACGCTTTATTCTGGATGTGAATGAAGAGTTTGGCACCACCATCGCGCTGATAGAACATGATATGAGCGTGGTGATGGATTTGGCGGATCGTGTGGTGGTCATGGATTATGGCAAGAAAATCGGCGATGGCACTCCAGATGAAGTGCGCAGCAATCAGGCGGTTATTGACGCCTATCTGGGGGTATCGCATGACTAGACAAAACCGCCAGACAGAGCCGTCTTAACAGGAGATAAGAATATGCCAGCAGAATTTTATTATGGCGTGGAAGTATTTCTGAACGGTCTGATGGCCGGGGTGATGTATTCGCTTGTTGCTCTGGGCTTTGTGTTGATCTTTAAGGCATCCGGCATTTTCAATTATGCCCAGGGTATTATGGCGCTGTTTGCGGCGATGACGCTGGTCGGATTTCAGGAAGGCCAGATACCTTTTGCCCATCTGATAAATGCTGTATTTGGCACAGAAGTGCATCATTTCGGCTGGACGATGCCGGCCTTTTTCGCGATCCTGTTTGCCCTGGGGGTGATGCTGTTATTTGCCTTCCTTGTAGAAAAGCTGATTTTGAAACATCTGGTCAATCAGGAACCGATTATCCTGTTTATGGCAACCATCGGGCTGGCCTATTTCATGGAAGGCTTTGGCGATTTGATGTGGGGATCAAATGTCAAAAAGCTGGATATTGGCATCCCGCAGGGCGGAAATTTCTGGATTGAGGAAAATACGGCCTTTCTGGGCGGGGCAGATTTTTACGGTTTTTATCTCGATACGCTGGATATTTATGCCACTGTTATTGCGGCTGTTTTGGTTACCTCGCTGGTTTTATTCTCGCAATATACCAAAACAGGCCGAGCCTTGCGCGCGGTTGCAGATGATCACCAGGCCGCGTTATCGGTTGGTATTTCCCTGCGCAGCATCTGGGTGATTGTGTGGGGAATTGCCGGTTTTGTTGCTCTTGTTGCGGGGATTATGTGGGGGTCAAAATCGGGGGTACAATTCTCGCTATCGCTTATTGCGCTCAAAGCCTTGCCAGTGCTGATGCTGGGCGGTTTTACCTCTATTCCGGGGGCGATTATTGGCGGGCTTATCATCGGGGTTGGCGAGAAGATGTTTGAATTTTTAATCGGCGCACCGCTTTTGGGCGGGGCAACCGAAAACTGGTTTGCCTATATGCTGGCGCTGGTCTTTCTGGTGTTCCGACCGCAAGGCCTGTTTGGCGAAAAGATTATTGAGAGGGTGTAACAAAAATGCTTTATCGTGAAGTTGGTGAGTTTAAAACATCCTATGCAGCCGATCAGCAAACCTTTCCTATCCGGTTTGACAAATTAGCCTATTTCATCATTCTGGCCTTTGCCTTTCTGGTTGTCCCATTTCTGATCAATGATTATTGGGCAAATGCGGTTTTGTTGCCTTTCCTGATTTTTGGTATCGCCGCGATTGGGCTGAATATTCTGACCGGCTATTGTGGTCAGGTCTCGCTGGGATCGGGCGGATTTATGGCGGTGGGCGCCTATGCCTGTTACAAGCTGATGACCGGTTTTCCGGATATGAATCTGATTATTTGTATTATTCTATCGGGCGGTGTCACCGCATTGGTGGGTATTTTGTTTGGTCTGCCCAGCTTGCGAATCAAGGGGTTTTATCTGGCGGTGGCAACGCTGGCTGCGCAATTTTTTCTGGTTTGGCTGTTTAATAAGGTTGGCTGGTTTTATAATTATTCTGCCTCTGGCCAGATCAATGCACCTGAACGCGAGATGTTGGGGATTGTTATCTCAGGGCCCAACTCATCGCCCCAGGCGGTCTATCTGGTCTGTTTGTCTTTCCTGACTGTCCTTGCGCTTATTGCCCGTAATCTGACGCGTGGTGCTTTCGGGCGGAAATGGATGGCGATCCGGGATATGGATATCGCGGCCGAGATTATCGGGGTGAACCCGTTAATGGCCAAGCTGACCGCCTTTGGGGTGTCGTCTTTTTATGTAGGCATTGCCGGGGCGTTATTGTTTTCGGTGTATCTGGGCGCTGTCGAGGTAGGGGAAGTCTTTGGTATTCAGAAATCTTTTCTGGTTTTATTTATGATTATTATTGGCGGGCTGGGCTCAATTTTCGGGTCGCTGGCCGGGGCGGCCTTTCTGGTTCTGATGCCGGTTGTGCTGAAAAATGTCATGGTTGGCTCGCTGGGCTGGCCAGTGGATATTGCCGCACATTTTGAATTTCTGATTGTTGGCTCGCTGATTGTCTTTTTTCTTATCGTAGAGCCGCATGGATTTGCGATGTTATGGCGAATTATCAAGGAAAAACTGAGGCTCTGGCCCTTTCCGCATTAATGGTTTTGGGGCCTGGCTGGCATTCAGACTTGACGGCACGCCAGCGATAGTTTGGAATTAACGACAGGACTTGCTTTTAAACGGAGGAAATCATGAAACTAAAGACACTTATTGTCGGGGCCGTTACAGCCCTGGCGGTGGCCAGCCCGGCACTTGCTGATCTGACCTTTCCCAATTTGACCTATCGTACAGGCCCATATGCTGTAAACGGCATTCCCTATGCGGATGGTTATGCAGATTATATGACATTGCTGAATGAGCGTGATGGCGGCATTGGCGGTGTAAACGTCAATTATATTGAGTGTGAAACACAGTATAACACCGAAAAAGGGGTGGAGTGCTATGAGAACACCAAAGGCGAAGGCTCATTGGTATATCAGCCAATGTCCACCGGCATCACCTATCAGCTGATCCCGAAAGCCACCGCAGATGGCATTCCTATTCTGTCTATGGGCTATGGGCGGACATCGGCTGCCAATGGCAAGGTTTTCAGCCATGTGTTCAATTATCCAGCCAATTACTGGGTAGGGGCATCAGCGGTGATTAATCATATTCTGGATTTGAATAACGGCAATATCAAAGGCAAGAAGATCGCACTGGTCTATCATAATTCTGCCTATGGTAAAGAGCCTATCCGTACCCTTCAGGAACTTGAAAAGAAGCATGGTTTTAAATTGTCGCTATTGCCAGTTGACCATCCAGGTCAGGAGCAAAAGTCACAATGGTTGCAAATCCGCCGTGAAAGGCCAGATTACGTTACCATGTGGGGGTGGGGTGTGATGAACCCGACCGCGATTCAGGAAGCCGCCAATATCCGCTATCCAATGGAAAACTTTATCGGTGTCTGGTGGTCCGGCTCGGAAGGGGATGTACTGCCAGCGGGCGATGCAGCACATGGCTATAAGTCATTGGCGATGCATAATACAGGTTCAGACTTCCCGATTTATGCTGATCTGAAAAAGCATGTATATGACAAGGGTCTGGCAGCTGGTGACGGCTCATCTTCTGGTCAGGTTCTGTATAATCGCGGTCTGTATGCGGCTATGCTGGCAACAGAAGCTGCCCGTCTGGCACAAAAAATGTCAGGCAAGGCAGATATCTCGCCAGCGGATATGCGCGATGCCATGGAAGCCTTCTCTATCGATGAGGGGCGTATGGCGGCTCTTGGCCTGCCAAACTTTGCCCCAAGTTTTAGCGTGTCATGTGAAAATCATGGCGGGCCGGGTCTGGCCGCTATCCAGCAATGGGATGCCAAAGCCAAGAAATGGTCTATGGTTACTGATTTCCTGGAAACAGATGGCGAGGTGATCAATGCCCTGATAGCAGAAGATTCATCTGCCTATGCTGCGGAAAACAAAATCACCGACCGGTGTGGCTAATATCTCTATACCTCCAGCCCCTTTTTTGTTTTTGCAAAGGGGCTGGATTTTATTTTTTTGAAAATTTTTAATCGCAGATATGGATGATGCAGATGCTGGACAGCCCGCAAACAGAAGAAAAGCTGCTGGATGTAAATAATATTGAAGTGATTTACAACCATGTGATTCTGGTTCTAAAAGGGGTTTCTTTATCTGTGCCAAAGGGCGGGATCACGGCTCTTTTAGGCGGTAATGGCGCTGGCAAAACCACCACTTTGAAAGCCATTTCAAATTTACTGCATTCCGAGCGTGGCGAAGTTACCAAAGGCACAATCCTGTATCGTGGCAAGGCGGTGGCCGATCTTAATCCGGCCGCGCTGGTGAAATCCGGTGTTATTCAGGTGATGGAAGGCCGGCATTGTTTTGAGCATTTAACCATTGAGGAAAATTTGCTAACCGGCAGCTATACACGCTCGGCCGGCCGCAGTGATATCGCCCGCGACCTGGAAATGGTCTATACGTATTTTCCGCGCCTAAAAGAGCGGCGCAAATCGCAGGCCGGTTTTACCTCAGGGGGCGAGCAGCAGATGTGCGCTATCGGCCGGGCGTTAATGTCGCGTCCGGAAACTGTTTTGCTGGATGAACCCTCAATGGGTCTTGCCCCGCAATTGGTAGAAGAAATTTTCGGAATTGTGAAAGCCTTGAATGAAAAAGAAGGCGTGTCCTTTTTACTGGCAGAACAGAACACCAATGTTGCCCTGCGTTATGCGCATTATGGCTATATCCTGGAATCCGGCCGTGTTGTGATGGATGGGCCGGCAGCAGAATTGCGTGAAAATCCGGATGTGAAGGAATTTTATCTGGGCATGTCGGATGAGGGGCGTAAATCCTTTCGTGATGTGCGTTCCTATCGCCGCCGGAAAAGATGGCTTAGCTAATGACAGGGTTCTTTGATGCGCTGGAACAGCGCTCGATGGATGAGCGGGAGGCAGCATATGCAAGCGCGTTGCCCCGACTGATAGCTCTGGCAAAGGAAAAGACAGAACATTATCAGCATAGTCTGGCCGATATTGACCCGGCCGCCATAACCAGCCGCGCGGCATTGGCAAATCTGCCGGTTTTGCGTAAATCGACCCTGATTCAGGAAGATGGCCAGCCTTTGGCAGTAAAGACAGTTATCCCGCACCCGTTTGGTGACACCCATCAGATTTTCCAGTCACCAGGCCCTATTTTCGAGATAGGGATGCGCAAGGGTGATTGGTGGCGCTTTGGCCGGGCGCTGGCCCCTATCGGGATTGGCAAGGGCGATATTGTCCAGAATTGTTTTTCCTATCATTTCACCCCGGCCGGGATGATGTTTGAAAGTGCCGCCGCGGCGGTGGGGGCGGTTACTGTACCCGCCGGGACAGGCCAGACTGAACTTCAGGCCAAATCCATAGCCGCGTTAAAAGTCACCGCCTATGCCGGTACACCTGATTATCTGAAAGCCATTCTGGAAAAGGGCGAAGAGCTGGGTCTGGATGTCTCGTCGGTGACAAAGGCTTGTGTCAGTGGCGGGCCTTTATTTCCTGCTCTGCGCGAGGAATATGACCGCCGCGGCATTATTTGCCGGCAATGTTACGGTACTGCTGATGTCGGTCATGTGGCGTATGAATCAGTCGATATGGATGGGCTTATTCTGGATGAGGGGGTGGTTGTTGAAATTGTCCGCCCGGGCACAGGTGTGCCTGTCCCGGATGGCGAAATAGGCGAAGTGGTGGTCACAACCCTGAACCCTGATTTCCCGATGATCCGTTTTGCAACAGGCGATCTGTCTGCCATTCTGCCGGGGGTTAGCAATTGCGGGCGAACCAATCGCAGGGTAGTAGGCTGGCGCGGCCGGGCAGATCAGGCAGCCAAGGTAAAGGGGATGTTCGTGCGGCCGGAACAGGTTGCCCTGCTGGCTGCCCGTCACCCCGAAATCAGCCGTATCCGCCTGACCATCACCCATGATGGCGCACAAGATCAGATGGAGGTGCAAATTGAAGGGGCAGCAGAGGCCGAAAACCGCTATGCAGAATCTGTCCGCGATATCCTGAAATTGCGGGGACAGATAGAGGTGGTTGCAAAAGACAGCTTGCCAAATGACGGGCTGGTTATTGATGACCAGCGCAGCCCCGGATAAGCGCAAAAGCGCCCTATGGTGTTCCACAGGGCAGATGCTATATTATCATTATGGAAAAATAAAAATACAAGGGGAGAGCATACCTGAAAAATGGACTTCAATCTATCTGAAGAACAACAGGCCATCTTTGATATGGCCGATGATTTTGCCGCACAGATGATAGCCCCTCATGCGGTTGAATGGGATCAAACCGAGCAGATGCCAAAAGAGGTATTGCGCCAGGCAGCTGAGCTGGGTCTGGCCTCTATTTATGTGCCAGAAGCCCATGGCGGGTCTGGCCTTAGCCGGCTGGATGCCACACTGGTTTTTGAAGCGCTTGCCAAAGCCTGTCCCAGCGTCTCCAGCTTTTTATCTATCCATAATATGGTCGCCTGGATGGTCTCCTCCTTTGGCGATGAAAAATTGCGCGATACCTATCTGCCAGATTTATGTTCGATGCAGAAAATCGGCTCTTATTGCCTGACCGAACCCGGCTCGGGCTCAGACGCGGCTGCCTTGAAAACAAAGGCCAGACGCACCAATGAAGGCTATGAGGTAACCGGGACAAAATCCTTTATTTCGGGCGGCAATTATTCTGATCTGTATGTGGTGATGTGCCGGACAGGCGATGATAGCCCGAAAGGCATATCTGCCCTGCTGGTAGAGTGTGATGCAAAAGGCCTGTCCTTTGGGGCGCCGGAAAAAAAGATGGGCTGGCGCGGCCAGCCAACCGCCCAGGTGATTCTGGATAATTGTCAGGTGCCTTCTGAAAATCTGCTAGGCGAGGAAGGCCAGGGTTTTTCCTATGCGATGAAGGGGCTGGATGGGGGGCGTCTGAATATCGCGGCGGCGGCACTTGGCGGGGCACAAAATGCCTATGAAAAAGCCCTTGTTTATGCCAGAGACAGAAGCGCGTTTGGTAAATCTATTGACCAGTTTCAGTCGCTGCAATTCAAACTGGCGGATATGTACACCACGCTGGAGGCGGCGCGCACCTTTTTACGGCAAGCGGCAGGCAAGCTGGATAGCGGCAGCCCGGATGCCACCCGTGCCTGTGCGATGGCCAAGCGGTTCGTGACAGATAGCTGTTTTGATGTGGCTAATCAGGCGTTGCAGATACATGGCGGATATGGCTATCTGGCCGATTACGGGCTGGAAAAAATTGTGCGTGATTTGCGGGTGCATCAAATTTTGGAAGGCACAAATGAAATTATGCGGGTGATTATCAGCCGCTCTCTGCTGGCAGAGCGCGATACATAATCTGGCATCGAATGGCTATATATGATCAGATGCCTTTCATAAGGACATTTTAAAAATGACAGAACAGAAATTTCAAAATATCAATGTCAGCCGCTCTGGCCGTGTAGTGGTGGTAGAGCTAAACCGCCCGGATGCACTAAATGCGCTTAATAACGCGATGACCAAAGAGGTGACAGAATATCTGGCCAGCCTGGACGGGGATAAAGAAACGGGGTGTTTTGTGCTGACCGGCAGGGGCAAGGCGTTTGCTGCCGGGGCAGATATTAAAGAAATGGCCGAGAAATCCTATATGGAAACTTTCTATGAGAATATGTTCGCCAAATGGGAAATGGTTGCCCAGCTTCGTACCCCGAAAATAGCGGCTGTGAACGGCTTTGCCCTAGGTGGCGGGTGCGAGCTGGCGATGATGTGTGATATTTTATTTGCCAGCCAATCGGCGAAATTTGGCCAGCCGGAGATTAAGCTGGGCGTGATGCCGGGCATGGGCGGCTCGCAACGCCTGACCCGTGCGGTGGGCAAGGCCAAGGCAATGGATTTGATTTTGACCGGCCGGATGATGGATGCAGATGAAGCAGAACGATCCGGCCTTGTTGCGCGCGTCTTTCCCGATGATGCGCTGATGACAGAAACAATGAAGATTGCCACAAATATTGCCGAATTTGGACGTGCCAGCGTGATGCTGGCCCGCGAGGCCGTCGCACGGGCGGATGAAATTAGCCTGGCAGAAGGCCTGTTATTTGAACGGCGGGCATTTCATTCCCTGTTTGCCACAAAAGACCAAAAAGAAGGCATGGCAGCCTTTACCCAAAAGCGCAGCCCGGACTTTACAGGCGAATAGAAAGGCTTAAGGGAAAAAATGGCGGAAGATATTTTCATTACCGCAGCCGCGCGCACCGCAATTGGCGGCTTTCACGGGGCGTTAAGCACACTGAGCGCACCTGAAATTGGCGGGGCGGCGATTGCCGCAGTCCTTGACCGGCAGGCATCCGATAAAGCGCTGATTGACGAGGTTATTATGGGATGCGTCTTGCCCGCAGGTTTGGGTCAAGCCCCGGCACGCCAGGCCAGCTTTGCCGGCGGCCTGTCTCAATCTGTGCCGGCTACCACGGTGAATAAAATGTGTGGCTCGGGCATGAAAGCGGTAATGCTGGGCTATGATCAGATAAAGGCAGGTACAGCAGAAATGGTCATTGCAGGCGGCATGGAAAGTATGTCCAATGCGCCATATCTGGCCGCAAAAGTGCGGGGCGGTGCGCGTATCGGCCATCAAAAACTGATCGACCATATGTTTCTTGATGGTCTGGAAGATGCCTATGACACGGGCAAGCTGATGGGCAGTTTTGCCGAGGATTGTGCCGAGCATTACCAATTTTCGCGCAAGGCGCAGGATGATTTTGCCCTGCGCTCTCTTGGCCGGGCACAGGCCGCCACACAGGATGCCAAGCTGGCAGCTGAAATTTGCCCGATAACTATCGAGACAAAAAAAGGGCGCCATCTGGTGGATAAAGATGAGCAGCCGCAACTGGCCAGCCCGGAAAAAATACCGCTACTAAAACCGGCCTTTCGGGAAAATGGCACCGTAACGGCGGCCAATTCTTCTTCTATTTCCGATGGGGCAGCCGTACTTTGTTTGGCCAGCGGTTCTGCTGTACAGGCACATGGCTTGCCGGTAAGGGCGCGTATCTGTGGCCATGCCGGCTTTGCCCATGCCCCTGGCTGGTTTACCACTGCCCCTGTCTATGCGGCGCGCAAGCTGCTGGACAAGCTGGGCTGGCAGACATCGGACGTTGATATTTGGGAAGTGAATGAGGCGTTTGCGGTTGTGGCCATGGCCTTTATTCGCGAATTGGCACTTAACGGCGAACAGGTGAATATTTTTGGCGGGGCCTGTGCACTTGGCCATCCTATTGGCGCTTCCGGGGCGCGGATTCTGGTCAGCCTGTTAAATGGTCTGGAACAGACAGGCGGGAAAAAAGGCCTGGCGGCAATTTGCCTTGGCGGGGGTGAGGGTATCGCGGTTGCGGTAGAGCTATCATGAAACTGAATAAAGATATATCCGCTATTGTAACAGGCGGGGCTTCTGGCCTGGGCGCGGCGGTTGTTCGCCATTTATCCAGTTGTTGTGTAAAGGTCGCCATCTTTGATATGGATGAGGCGCGCGCCCAGCCCCTTATCGGCGAAACCGGCAGTTTGTTTTTCAAGGTGGATGTTAGCGATGCACAGGCCGTTGCGCGAGGCTTTGAGGAGGCCCGTGAAATAAACGGACAGGAAAGGCTGGTGGTAAATTGTGCCGGTATAGCCCCGGCGATGAAAACAGTTTCGCGCGGCCAGGCCCATGATGCCGGGCTATATGCAAAGGTGATAGGGGTTAACCTTGTCGGCAGTTTTAATGTGGCCAGCCAGGCGGCTGCCGGCATGGCAGAAGCAGAGCCGATAGGCGAGGATAAAGAGCGCGGGGTCATTATCAATACCGCTTCTGTCGCCGGCTATGACGGGCAAATTGGTCAAGTGGCCTATGCCTCTTCAAAGGGCGGTGTAATCGGAATGACCCTGCCGATGGCACGCGATCTGGCCGATAAGGGGATACGGGTGATGGCCATTGCCCCGGGCATTTTTGGCACGCCCATGGTAAAGGGCTTCCCCCGGGAGGTACAAGATGCGCTGGCCGCCCAAATTCCCTTCCCCTCGCGTCTGGGCAAGCCGGATGAATTTGCAGCACTGGTTGCGCATATTGCCGAAAACCCGATGCTGAACGGCGATGTTATTCGCCTGGATGGTGCTATTCGGATGCCGCCACGATAAAGGGGAGGGGGCTTTAAGGAGAAGGTGATGGTATCATTTGCTGATGCACTTAGACCGCAGGGCGGAAAATCTATCGTCACAGGCCCGCAAGAGCCGCCTCTATTAGAGGTAACTATCCCTGAATTGCTGGCGGCCACCAGCCAACGCTTGCCAGACCAAATGGCGGTAGTGTTTGCGGATAAAAATATCCGCTGGTGCTATCAGGAATTTTATGGATTAACCTTGCAGATGGCCGCTGGATTGCTGGCGCTCGGGGTTGAACGGGGTGACCGTGTCGGGATTTGGTCTCCTAATCGGTGGGAATGGGTGGTATTGCAATATGCCTCTGCCCAGATAGGGGCGATTTTGGTCAGCATCAATCCGGCCTATCGCCGGGCAGAGCTGGAATATGCCCTGAACAAAACAGAGGTTAGTGTGTTGATGCTGGCCGAACATTTTAAATCCAGCCAGTATATTGCGATGATAGCAGACCTTGCCCCGGAGCTGGCCAGCCATACAGGCGGGGCGCTTGGCCTGGCAAAATTGCCGCATCTAAAACATCTTGTCCATATGGGCAGGGGCGACCGTCCGGGCATGATGACCACGCAAAATCTGATGCAGCTGGCAACAGTAAGGTTAATTGAAAAGGCCAAGGAAATAGGGGCGCAGCTTGACCGGCATGACCCTATCAATATTCAGTTTACCTCCGGGACAACCGGCGCGCCAAAAGGGGCGACATTGACCCATGCCAATATCATCAATAATGGGCGCTTTACGGTGGAAAGGATGGGCTTGCAACAGGGCGAAATGCTCTGCCTTCCTGTACCGCTATATCATTGTTTCGGGATGGTGATGGGATCGCTGGGATGTGTGGCTATCGGGGCAGGGCTAGTATTTCCGGGCGAAGCCTTTGAGCCGCTCGCCACCCTAAAGGCCATCGCGGCCGAAAAATGTGCTGCTCTTTATTCTGTGCCGACCATGTTTTTGTCGATGCTGGATCATGAAGATTTCAGCCAGTTTGATATTAGCAGTTTGCGAACCGGCATTATGGCCGGGGCGCCTTGTCCGATGGAAGTGATGAAGCGCGTCACCCGGGAAATGAATTTAAGAGAAATTACCATTGCCTATGGCATGACCGAAACCAGCCCGGTTTCCTTTCAGTCTCACCCCGATGATCCGCTGGAAATGCGGGTATCAACGGTTGGCCGCATTCACCCTCATGTAAGTGTGAAAATTGTTGATGAGGCAGGGCAGACCCTGCCTGTCGGCGTGCAAGGCGAGCT
>JAURQT010000014.1 GCA_030835985.1 Alphaproteobacteria bacterium | reverse complement strand
TTTCATGCCGGCGATTATAATATCATGGGACAGGTGATGCGCATGGCAGCCGATAATAATGTTTCTATCGGGGCGCATCCGGGTTTTTATGATTTGCACGGCTTTGGCCGCCGGCAGATGCATTTGCCACTGGCAGAGGTTGAACGGCTTATTGCCTATCAGCTTGGCGCGGCCCTGGGGGTGGCGGCCAGCCAGGGGGTAGAGGTCAGCCATGTAAAGCCGCATGGGGCGATAAATAATATGGCGTGTGTGGATGCCGGGCTATCTGCGGCTATTGTGCGGGCCATCAGGGCAGTAGATAAAAATTTAATCCTGCTGGCCCCTGTGTTGAGCGAGCTGGTACGCGAGGGCGAAAAAGCCGGCTTGCCGATAGCAGCAGAAGTATTTGCCGATAGAGCCTATATGCCGGATGGCCAGTTGGTACCGCGCAGCCGCCCCGATGCGATGATCCATGAAAAAGAGGCCAGCCTTGCGCATTGTCTGAGGATGTTTGAAGAAGGCATCATTATCGATGTAGAAGGCGGAAAGCTGGCCGTAGAGGCTGTTTCGGTCTGTGTACATGGCGATGGGCCAACCGCGCTGGCAACAGCGGCCCATATTAAAGAAGGGCTGATAAAGGCCGGGTTCAAGATGTGCAGCTTGCCAGATATGCTGCGATAAAAAATTCGGGTTAAATTTTTGGTGCTAGGCAAGTTGCCCAAGCCAGTTATCCCAGCATAATTTGCGGATCAGAGGCTGGCCAAAACCAAAATCCTGCATCGCGTCCAGCAGTTGCGGCAACATTGAAGGGTTGGCCAGGCCGGCCGGCAGTACCGCCCCGTCAAAATCAGAACCAAAACCGACATGATCCTCGCCCAGCCTGGTGATAAGATAATCGAACTGGCGTAAAATCAATTCGATTTCTGTATCGGGATCGCGCGCACCATCGGGCCGTAAATAGGCGGTGGCAAAACAGACCCCGACCAGACCGCCGCGCTCGGCAACCGCGTCCAGCTGGGCATCGGTAAGATTGCGTGGGCTGGGACATAGCGCATGGGCATTGGAATGGCTGGCGATCAGGGGCTGGTCAGAAAGATTGGCAATATCCCAAAATCCGGCTTCATTGAGGTGAGAGACATCCAGCACTATCCCCGTCTCGTCACAGGCTTTGAGCAATGCCTTGCCATGACGGGTTAGCCCGCTGCCCTGATCAGGACTGCCCGGAAAAGAAAACGGCACGCCCTGGCCAAAAATATTCGGCCGTGACCATAAAGGGCCGATAGAGCAGATGCCGCGCTCTTTTAGCAGATACAGCTCGTCCAATGAGGGGCTGATAGCTTCTGCCCCTTCAATATGCAATATCGCGGCTATCGCCCCGTTGCGGGCGGCTTGCTCGGCCTGGCTCGCATTTTTGCACAGGCTGAATCTATCGCGGTGCATATCTGCCAGATAGTCGGCAATTTCAATCATATCAATGGTATATTGAAAGGCCTGACGCTGGCTAAGCGGCGCTGTGCTGTCTAGCGGATCGCCTGAGGCGATGATGCTTGTCGGGACAAAAATCGCAAATAGCCCGCCTGCCAGCCCGCCTGTCCGGCAATGATGATGGGCAAGGCATAGCGGATTATCACTGGCATCGGAAAGATAAAGCTGGCCTTTTTGATCGCCCCGCGCCCATAGCTGATAGAGCATATCATTATGCCCATCAAAAATTTTCATCCCCTTAAAGGGCGGTACATTTTCTGGTGCTTCGGGGATATCAGACAGGCTCATTTCCGGTCTTTCTGTAATCTGGTAAATAGCGCCAGGCTTTGTGTTTTGGCCTGTCTTTCAGCGGGCATCTGGCGCGCTTCTATCTGGATATCCTGTTTCAGCCCAAACAGGGCAGGATACCATTCGCGTGCCAGTGGCGATTTCCATTGCCAAAGCAAAATTTCTAACGCCTCCAGGGCGGCATCTGGTGAATAATCGGGCATTTCCGGCGGTGTCTGGCCAGAAAAAACAGGCAGGCCAAAAAAGGGCAGAAGAGGGTCTATCGCTTGTGGAACGCCTGCCTCTGTCAGGGCTTTTTTCTGATCTGTTCCAGCCATCAGCGCCAGGAGCAGCTTGTCCGTATGATACAGGCCTGTGCCATTTAACAGGACAGGATCGGCTGTGTCCCTGCCGTCATAAGGGGCGAGAAACAGTCGGCGCGGACAATAATCATTACAATATAGATTATCCCAAATCACGATGGGGCGTGCCAGCATATTGCCTATCCGCCCGGCCCGGCCGTGCAGATTAACTTCTTTTGCAACTATCGTTTCCCCGCAAAGCAGTACCGGTATATCCGCCGATAAATGCTGGTTAAGGGCAGTGCCATAGGCCAGATGATCGCCCGATATCTCGTCCGAATAAAGGCGCGGTACCAGCAGGACAGGACAGCCAAGATGGGTCTGTAAATCACTGGCCAGCCTGGCATGGCATACCCCTTCAGACAGGCCAGCCTCTGTCAGAGCCGAGACATCATCCAGGATATCATCAAACATCAGCACAATCGCATCTGCCCCTGCTGTAACCAGCTGTGCGGCTTTGGCAAACAGGGCGTTTGTATCTGCCTCTGGCGTCTGAAAATCAAAATCAAGGCCGGGGGCGATGCCGGCCAGAACGCAGATGCCGGATTGTTTTGCTGTATGGGTAAAGCGGCTAAATTCAGCCATAAATTTGGGCGGATAGTCGGTGCGCCACTGCCAGCGATGATAGATATCTTCCTTTGGCGCATAAAGATAGCTATCAAAGGACAGGGCGGCGAGATGGTCTATCAGGCCAGCGCGTTCTTCCCAGCTCAATAGCTGGCCATAATAGCCCTCAATATAGCCGCGATGAATGGGCGGGGTGTTTTTGGCCGGGTGGCGGCGTGTCTCTGGCATATGGCGGTTATGTCTGTTTGTTAATGAGAATGGCTAGAGTATAAAGCGGTCTGCCAGCTTACCGCCAGCGTTAAAATTTCTGCGCCGGGGGATGAGGCAGGGGATGAGGCAAGGGATGAGGCAGGGCACAAATCCCGCAAATCTGGGGGGCAGATACGCCTGTGGTTGAAGGAAAGCTGGAGGGCAGCCTTGCGTGCCATCTGGCCGCCAGCAGGGCGATAAGCTCGGCCTCGGCAAAATCGGCATCACAGCCTATGGCCCTGGCCTCTATCAGGTCAGACCCCTCTGGCAAGCTGTTTTTAATCTGTTTCATCAGCGTGTGATTATGCACCCCCCCGCCCGCAATAATCACATTTTTTGGCTGGCCGGGCAGATGGGTCAGGCTATGGCAAATCGCCTGTGCGGTCAGGGCGGTAGCGGTCGCTATCTGGTCGGCGGCTGGCAGGCTGGCAAAATCAGGGGCGTTCAGATAGTGGTGAAAGGCTGCCCTGTCCAGCGCGCGCGGGCCGACAAGCTGGAAAAACGGGTCCCCTAGCACTCTATCAATAAAGGGTTGGTAAATCTGGCCAGAGGCAGCGATTGCGCCGCCTTTATCAAAGGGTTTTTGATAAAAAATCTGGCAGAGATCATCTATCAGCCCATTGCCTGGCCCGATGTCATAGCCCTCCAGATGCATATCGGTGATAAAGCTGGCATTGGCCACCCCGCCAATATTGATAAATAAAGCCGGCAGGGGGGTGCCTGCTTGCTGTACAACAAGCTGGTGATAAATCGGGGCAAGCGGTGCGCCTTGCCCGCCAGCTTCCATATCTGCCGCCCGGAAATCATAGATAACCGGGATTTGTGTCTGGCTGGCCAGATATTGCCCATCGCCCAGCTGGATAGTTCGGCCGGCCGCCGGATTGTGATAGACGGTCTGGCCATGAAAGCCGATTAAATCTATGTCTGGATGGCCGGCCTTTTGGCGCAAGCTGGCCACTGCATCAATATGGGCATCTGTAATGCCGCGAATAAGGGCCTCGCGCCGATGAGGGTCAGCCAGATAATCTGCGGCATTTTCGCGGGCGGTATAAATCGCCTCGACGATAGCTGGCGGATAGGCAAAGGTGGCGGCATGGCCGGTGCGCTCTATCTGCTTGCCATCTGTATAGATAAGGGCGGCGTCAATCCCGTCTGCGCTAGTCCCGGACATCAGGCCGATAATTCCAAGCATAAATCTGCACACCCTTTGCTGGTTTTTAAATTATTTTCCGCTATTCTGGCAGTACAACAAAATCAGTGTGGGCTGTCTATTGTCAATCCTGTTTGATACAAGGATGGCCAGCTACCGTTAGGTGATCTGATACAGAGATGAGAAATGAGATGAGCAAGAAAAGCACCGAAGCCCGGCTGGATGCTGAAAAATGGCTGGACAGGCTGAGTATAGCAGAGGCGCTGGCCGTGATGCTGGATAATCAGGCAGAAGCCATAAGCGCGCTAAAAGCTGCCCTGCCGCAAATAAAAAAGGCTGTAGAGGCTGGTCATCACTGCCTGTCTGCCAGCGATACAGGCCGGCTTATCTATGCCGGGGCAGGGACATCTGCGCGTATCGCGGTTCAGGATGGCTCGGAATTATTGCCAACCTTTAACTGGCCAGCCGCACGGGTGGCGTATCTGATAGCCGGCGGGACAGGGGCATTACTGCGCCCTATTGAAGGGGCAGAAGATAGCCCCGATGCCGCCAAAGAGGCCGTAGCCGGGCTGAATATCACCAAAGGCGATATCCTTATCGGGCTGGCTGCCAGCGGGACAACCCCCTATAGCATCGCTGCGCTGGAAGCAGGCAAGGCGGCAGGCGCGCTGACCATCGGCATTGCCAATAACCCGGATACCGGCCTGTTGGCGGCGGCAGATTATCCTGTCTTGCTGGCAACAGGGGCAGAAGCGCTGGCCGGGTCAACCCGGCTGAAAGCCGGTACGGCACAAAAAATCTGCCTTAACCTGATATCTACGCAACTGATGGTATTGCAAGGGCGGGTGAAAAACGGGCTGATGTCTGAAATGCAGCCGCGCTAGGAAAAATTGCGCCGCCGCCATGCCGATATCGCTGGCCTGCTGGCTGCAGAAAACCCTCCAGGATAATCTAGATTATTTCAAAATCTGTGATGCTCAGCTCTTCATGGTCGATATTTTCGATAGTCATATAGATGTGGCTATCATCACTGGCATTGACGATATGGGCATGCAGCCCATCACTGCTTTCAATGATTTCCAGGCCAAGATCGGCAAGGGTGAAGCCATCCTGAACGTCTTCATCAATATCAATCTGAATTTTATCCTCGCCCAGCGTGAAGCCCAGAACCGTATCTGTGCCGTCATCATCCTGCTCCAGATGGAATAAATCCATGCCCCCTTCGCCAATCAGGATATCACTGCCGCCGCCGCCGATCAGCACATCCATGCCATCGCCGCCAAACAGCGTATCATCGCCTGCGCCGCCGACCAGGATATCGTTGCCAAGGCCGCCAAGCAGCGTATCGTCGCCTGCCCCGCCATCCAGCTGGTTTTTCACCGCATTGCCTATCAGCACATCCTTGTGATCAGAGCCGATAATGTTTTCAATGCTGGTCAGCTTGTCCCCTGCGGCCAAATTTCCGGCATCTGCGCCAAGGGTAATCACCTCACTATCGGCGGCATCTTTTGATTTTGTGGCATATTTGACGGGTGTGGTTTGGGTATCTGTTGCCGCAGCGGACAGGTCGATCACCACCCCGTCAATGCCGGTTATCCGGTCATTTGTTGTGGCGCTATCACCATCTATATCGACACTGCGCGCCTCTGCTGCTTCTGCCTCGCCATAGGAAACACTGTCATCATCATTATCGGCATCACCCAAAAAATCATCAGCGGCGCTGGTTGCGGTTTCATCCAGCTCGGCATCTTTCAGGTCAAGGGTGATTTCCATCACTTCCAGATTAAAATAATCTTTATTATCCTGTTGCAGCTGGGTTTTGATAAGGCCTTTATTCTTAATATCCTCAATATCTGTATAAAGCTCGGCGACAACGGCAAAATCGCCTGTTCGGCTGTCAAGTTCTTCTTGCGTCACCGCTTCGAAAACAGCCTTGCCTGCCATCTTTTTTAACAGGGTATATTTATCGCTTGCAGGGGTGATATCGGGGAGGGTTTTTTCAATGGTCAGCCCGTCCAGATCGATGCTATTCGTGACGGCTGCCCTGTTTGTTTTGGTGATCTTGTCCAGGCTTTCAATCTTGCCTTTCAGCCGATCAATTTCAGAAGACAAAGACAGTGCCAGAATTTGAATGTTTACAGGCCCCTCTACACCCTCCAGATTTTGGTCATCTTTCAGGCGTAATTGAT
>JAURQT010000171.1 GCA_030835985.1 Alphaproteobacteria bacterium | reverse complement strand
CTTACCCCACATTCTACCCCACATTTTAATGTGGATTGAACTGGACGGCAAGAGACAACCTGATCTTTTATTACCCGATAAAGTAAAGGATAGTATGGGATACAGAGCTATTAAAGCTAATTAAGAATAATTAAAAATAAGGGGGTGTGGCGGAGAGGGTGGGATTCGAACCCACGATGGGCTTTCACCCATGCCGGTTTTCAAGACCGGTGCATTCAACCGCTCTGCCACCTCTCCGTCTTGATAAGGCTGTCATAGCGATATTGCAGGCTAGTGATTAAAATATCCTTATAGCCCTGTCAACGAGGAAGTTGGCTTTTTGCTTTTTGATGTCTGCACAAAAATTTTCCAGCGGGTAATTTCAGCTTTTCCGGCGATTGTCTGTTGCTCTATCTGGTTGTCAGGGATAGGCTGATTTTAGTCCAGATAATCGCTGGCTAATCGCACCGCAAAAGGGGGACAAGCTGATGTTTTCATCTTCATCCATTTCGTTATACAGAGCCAGAATGGCGAGGATTTTGATGGTGGCGAGCCTGGGGCTGGTGCTGGCCATGGCGGTGATGCCCCGATTTGCCGGCGCTGATAATCATATCAGCTTTTCTGACTGGCAGGCAGAATTGCGCACAGAAGCCTTGGCCAAGGGGATATCTGTAAAGACATTTGATACCGCCTTTGCCGGTATTGCCCCGATTGAGCGGGTGCTGGAGCTAGACCGCAGCCAGCCGGAATTCACCTTAACGCTGGAGACCTATCTGAATAAGGTGGTCTCGGCAACGCGGGTGAAAAAAGCCCGTGAGAAACTGGAAGAACATCGCGCTATCCTGAAAGAAGTTTCGGAAAAATTTGCCGTACAGCCACGCTTTATTGTGGCCTTATGGGGCATTGAAACCAATTTTGGCCAGCATACAGGCGGTTTTTCGGTTATCGCGGCATTGTCCACGCTGGCCTATGACGGGCGGCGTTCAGCCTATTTTCGCAAAGAGTTATTAAATGCCCTGCAAATTATCGAAGAAGGGCATATTAGCGCTGCGGATATGAAAGGGTCATGGGCAGGGGCGATGGGGCAAAGCCAGTTTATGCCATCCAGTTTTTTGAATTATGCCTATGATTATAATGGCGACGGGCGGCGCGATATCTGGACAACCCGGCATGATGTGTTTGCCTCTATTGCCAATTATCTGGGTTCGGTTGGCTGGCGCGATGATATGACATGGGGGCGGCAGGTGCGCGTACCAGACGGGCTGGATGGCAACAGCCTGTCCGAGGCGAAAACCCATAAAAATATGGAAGAATGGCGGGCTTTGGGATTGCTGAACGCAGATGGCGGGCCCTTGCCAGCACGCAATTTAACCTCGCGCCTTGTTGTGCCCTCGCGCGGGGATGGAACGGCCTATCTGGCCTATGCCAATTATGACAATATTCTGAAATGGAATCGCTCAAACTATTTTGCTATTGCGGTTGGGCGTCTGGCCGATATGATAGAGCAGGCAGAATAAATTGCGCGCGATAGCCTGATAGAGGCGTTGTGATGGTATCTGTTCTGGAAAAGAGATGATAATTCAGAATAAAATGTTCAGTTTGGCAGGGAATAAACAGAGGTTCATGAACAGATTTATCTTCTTTTTTCGCGCGATTATCCTGGTAGGAGCATTTGGCCTTTTGGGGGCCTGTACCACAGCAGAGCTGGCTATCGACCTGGGCAAAAAGCGCCTGAGCAAGCAAGAAGCAGCAAAGACCGAGCAAAAAACTGTTATCGCCAATCCCCATTACAAGGTCGGCAATCCCTATCAGATAGAGGGAATTTGGTATTATCCCGAGCGTGATTTAACCTATGATAAAACCGGTATCGCTTCCTGGTACGGGGATGAATTTGGCGGGCGTTTAACGGCTAATGGCGAAATATTTGACCCGGCTCTGGTTTCTGCGGCACATAAAACCCTGCCTATGCCCTCTGTGGTGCGGGTAACCAATCTGGATAATGGAAAATCACTGGTGGTGCGTATCAATGACCGGGGCCCTTATGTTAGCGGGCGCATTATTGATATGTCACGCGAAGCCGCCAGGTTGCTGGGCTTTAAGGATAATGGCATTGCCAGAGTGCGGGTAAAATTACTGGTTGAGCAAACCCTTCGCCTGGAAGAGCTTGCCCGCAATGGCGAATTCCCGCTGCTTTCAGAAGATACCGCCCCCTTGCCAGAAACGGTTGCCGCTGGCAAGCCGGCTGTCAGCCTGTCTGCACGCACCACACGTGCTAATCCGCAAAAAAAGCAATCCGGAGAATCAGCCTTGGATTTGCTTACCCATTCCAGAAGCGGTTCTGTTATCGATACAACGCCTATGGTCACCGATATCTGGATACAGGTAGGCGCGTTTCATTCCGAGGATAATGCCCGCAATTTGCTGGCCAGCTTTGCCGATTTAGGCAATGGGAAGGTGTTTGAAACCTTCAAGGATGGCCGGGCGCTTTATCGGGCAAGGCTGGGGCCTATTGACAATGTTGAACAGGCAGACAGCCTGCTGAAACAGATATATTCGCGCGGCTTTGAAGGGGCGGATATTGTTGTCGAATAGGCAATATATTGTTAAAAAAGCCGAGAGAGATGCCTTTTTTCTGTCGTTTTGTTTCGCTAGATACGGTTAACACACAACTATCTGTTTTGATTTTACAGCATAGGCCGAAAGGTAAATCACTTATCCTGTTAATTATAATATTTTACATCTGCTGGTAAAGAGAACTATATGATTTTGAATAATTTTTACACTCTTCTTTCAGGAATTTATTTCGGCCGGAAATGGCATCTTAAGCCACAGTTGCGGCGCGTTTTGTCTGTGATGCTTCTGTTGTTGGGGGCAGGGGTGTTTCCGGCATTGGCCGAGACCCAAATACCGACGGCCGCAAAATATGTGATGGTCACCGAATTTGAAACGGGCCGGGTTTTGATGGAAAAGGAAAAAGACACGCCGATGAAGCCGGCCTCTATGGCAAAAATTATGACCTCCTATGTGGTGTTTTCGCGTATCAAGGATGGCTCTCTGGCTATGGAAGATCAGATATTAGTATCTGAAAAAGCATGGAAAATGGGCGGCTCACGCTCTTTCCTGAAGCCTGGTACACGCTATAGCGTCAAAGAATTGCTTTATGGGATGATCGTTCAGTCTGGTAATGATGCGGCGGTTGTGCTGGCAGAAGGGCTGGCCGGAACAGAAGAAAATTTTGTACAGGAAATGAACCTGACCGCGCAAAAACTGGGCATGAAAAACACAAATTTCACTAATTCGACCGGCTGGCCACATCCTGATCTGACCACCACCGCAGAGGATTTGAATATTCTGGCAACCGCCCTTATCCGCGATTTTCCAACCGATAAATATCCGGATCTGTATCCGATTTATAGCGTGAAGAATTATACGCTGAATGATATTAAACAAGGCAACCGAAATCCGCTTTTATATGGCAGGAGCGCAGCTGATAATGGTGTGGATGGGCTGAAAACAGGCTATACCGAGGAATCCGGCTATGGGCTTATCGGGTCTGCGATAAAAAATGATATGCGGGTGGTGATGGTTCTGAACGGGATGGAATCAAAAAAGGAACGTTCCACAGAATCGGCACGGTTAATGGAGTATATCCAGCGCGAATTTAAAAATTACAGATTTTTTGCCAGTGGCGACAAGGTAGATGAGGCCGATATTTGGCTGGGGCAA
This sequence comes from Alphaproteobacteria bacterium, assembly GCA_030835985.1. Lineage (GTDB taxonomy): Bacteria > Pseudomonadota > Alphaproteobacteria > Puniceispirillales > Puniceispirillaceae > JADHLI01. Next base: position 23,590 of record JAURQT010000171.1, on the reverse strand, counting down.
TCAGCAAAAATAGGCTTGCTGGCAGAAAAAGAGGTTAGCCGGGTGCTGTCCCGGTCCGAGCGGATGAAAACAGAGATCGGTGTCAGCTGGATAAACCCTGTGCCAGCGCCGATACAAAGGGGACAGAAAATCGGCGAGGTGAGCATCTCTATTGATGGAAAAACCGTGGATAAAATTGGGCTGATGGCCGACCGCGATGTCAAACAGCTGGGTATGTTTGAGCGTTTGGGCGCCGCCCTCAGCTATCTTATTTTAGGGGCGTCCAGTGCGCCCGGCAGCACGGCGCAGTGAAATAGCCCCGAAATGTCTGGTCTTTTTATTACATTTGAAGGCGGTGAGGGGTCCGGGAAATCAACCCAGATAAAGCTGGTAAAAACCTGGCTGGAAGAAACCTTTCCTGGCCGGGAAATCCTGGTTACCAGAGAGCCGGGCGGCACCCCGGAGGCCGAGCTTATCCGCAATATCCTGGTCACAGGGGCAGCAGAAAAACTATCTGTTGAGGCAGAAGCGCTATTAATGATCGCCTCGCGCACAGAGCATGTGCAAAAAGTCATTATCCCTGCCTTGCAACGCGGGGCAATGGTGCTCTCGGACAGATTTTCTGATTCAACCCTTGTCTATCAGGGGCTGGCCCATGATTTGCCGGTTGAAGAGCTGATAGCCATTCATGAGTTTGGCTTTGATGATTTGCAACCTGATATAACCTTTTTGCTGGATGTGCCGGCCGAGCTGGGCTTGCAACGTGCCGAACATCGCCAATATGCGCAAAAAAACCCTAAATCCGAGGCAGAAAGCCGGTTTGAAGAAAAAGGGATAGCCTTTCACCAGCGCGTACGGGCAGGTTTTCTGGCACTGGCAGACAGATATCCAGGCAGGGTTATCGTGATAGATGCCAGCCAAAGCCCGGAACATTCCGACAAACAGGTCAAAGCCCATCTTGCGGCCAGATTGCCAGATAGGCCTTAAAAAGCCTCCCCTTAAACTTTTTATGGAGCCCCCCGCAAGGTATGTCTGAAACCGCCCAAAACCAGCAAAATAGCCTGCCGACCCCATTATTTGGGCATCGCGATATTCTGGATAGATTATATGCCGGATTTCAGCAAAATAAACTGCATCATGGCTGGATATTAAGCGGCGATGAAGGGATAGGTAAATCTCGCCTCGCCCGGCAAATCGCCGCCTGGATATTATCGGTTAAGCCGGATAGCGATAATGCCCTTTTTGGACGTGCGGATATCTTGGAAGCTCACCCATCTGAGCTGGCACTGGACGGCGAAGAGGCACGTCTGGTATTTGCCAATGCCCATCCCGATTTATTGTTGTTACAGCCCGAAGAGGAGGAGAAAAATAAATCAGGCCTGATTAAGGCAGAGCAAATTCGAAAATTACCGGCCTTTTTTGCCCATCACTCAGCGCGTTCCAAATGGCGGGTGGCGATTATCGATAATCTGGATGTGGTCAACAGGGCAGGCATGAATGCGATGCTGAAAACATTGGAAGAGCCGCCCAATAATTGTTTGTTATTGCTGATTTCCTCCAGGCCGGGCCAGGTGCTGCCAACCATCAAATCGCGCTGTATTACGGCAAATCTGGCACCGCTTTCCACGCCAGATACCATTAGCGTGCTGCGTGATATCTGGCCAGATGCCGATATGTCCATGCTGGAGGTTCTGGCCGGATTAAGCAAGGGCGCACCCGGCCGAGCATTGCAACTGGCAGAGGCCGGGGTGCTGGATTTATTTGAGGCCAGCTGCCGTATTTTATCAGATAGCAGAGCCAAACCAGCCGATATTATCAAAATAGCGGAAAAATGGGCAGGGGGCGGGGCGCGCGGGCGGCCAGCACGCCGGGCGGCCAGCTATTTATTTGCCGAATTATTATCCCTTGCCAGCCTCTATAGTATTTCTGCCTCTACGGCTTTACAAAACAGCTTTGCCAGCATCCCCTTTATCCAGGAGGCGGCCAGAACCCTTGCCAGCCATCATAGTGCAGAGCGTTTAGCGGTTTTGCATAGTGATCTTGCCAAATCCTATCAGCTAAATGAGCAGCTATATCTGGATTTTGCCCCTGTCATGACGAAGTTTTTTTTCGATTTACATAGCCAAAGCGCCAAAAGATAAGGTATGAAAAGGCAAGTTTAATCGCCTCTTATCTGTATTTTTAGCTGTTCGACTGAGTGTTGAAATTCAAAAAATGACCATGAACAAGCCCTATTACCTTACCACCCCGATTTATTATGTGAATGACAAGCCGCATATTGGCCATGCCTATACCACGCTGGCCTGTGATTTTCTGGCCAGATTTAAACGGCTGGATGGCTTTGATGTGATGTTTTTAACCGGTACAGATGAGCATGGTCAAAAAGTACAGGAAGCAGCGAATAAAGCCGGGACAGACCCGCGCAGCTTTACCGATAGTGTCTCGCAAAATTTCCGTGATTTGCTGGGGGTGATGAATTTTTCCAATGATGCATTTATCCGCACTACCGAAGAGCGGCATTATCGCTCGACACAAACCTTGTGGTCACGCCTGGAAGAGCGGGGACATATCCGGCTGGATAAATATGCTGGCTGGTATTCGGTGCGCGATGAAGCCTTTTTTACCGAAACTGAACTGGTAGATGGCAAAGCCCCGACCGGCGCGCCGGTGGAATGGGTAGAAGAGCCAAGTTATTTCTTTAACCTGTCGCACTGGCAACAGCCCTTGCTGGAATATTATCAACAAAATCCGGATTTCATTGCTCCGGAAGGGCGGAAAAAAGAAGTCATCAGCTTTGTTTCCAGCGGCTTGCGGGATCTATCTGTCAGCCGGACAACCTTTGACTGGGGGATCCCTGTGCCAAAGGATTCTGCCCATGTGATGTATGTATGGCTGGACGCGCTGACAAATTATATTACTGCGCTGGACTGGCATGAGGGCGCAGAGGCGTTTGAAAAATACTGGCCAGCGGATTTGCATATGGTGGGCAAGGATATTTTGCGCTTTCACGCTGTTTACTGGCCGGCTTTTTTAATGGCCGCAGAACTGCCTCTGCCTAAGCGTGTTTTTGCCCATGGCTGGTGGACTAATGAGGGCGAGAAAATTTCAAAATCGCTTGGCAATGTGATTGATCCGCTAAAGCTGGTAGAAGAATACGGGCTGGATCAGACCCGTTATTTTCTGATGCGCGAAGTCCCTTTTGGGCGCGATGGCGATTTTGTGCGCGATCAGATGATCCAGCGTATTAACAGTGATTTAGCGAACGATATTGGCAATTTGGCCCAGCGCACCCTGTCGCTTGTCTTTAAAAATCTGGATGGCGTGATACCGGCATTTCCAAAGAAGTTGCAGACCGCAGATGCCGCCTTGATAGAGGCCGCAGATGGCCTGTTGGATGCGGTGCGCGCTGAAATGGACAAACAGGCTTTCCATGAAGCCTTGCGCCTTGTCTGGGAAGTGATTGCCAAAGCTAACCGCTATATTGATCAGACCGCCCCCTGGGCGCTGAAAAAAACCGATCCCGCCCGTATGGCAGAGGTTTTGGCCGTATTGCTGGAAACTATCCGGCAGGTTGCCATTCTTATTCAGCCGATTATGCCTGTCTCTGCTGCCAGGCTGCTGGATCAGCTATTGATAGAAGAGGGGGCGCGGGATTTTGCGGTTATTGGCGGGGCAGGGCGGATAGCATCAGGTCAAACCATCGCCAGGCCCGAAGGGGTGTTTCCGCGCTTTATGGATGAAAAGGGGGAGGAGCATTGAGCCAAGCCCTGCAAACCCTGTCCATTATCGATAGTCATGCGCATCTGGATTATCCGCAATTTGCCGAACAGCTGCCAGATGTCATCGCCCGTGCCGCCGAACTTGGCGTAACAGAGATAATATCTATCGGGGTGCGTCTGGATACCGCCCATAAACCGCGTCAATTGGCCGAAAGCTATGACAATATCTGGTTTAGTGTCGGCATTCACCCCCATGAGGCAGAAAAAGACCCGCAGGCTTGTGATTATAACGCTCTGGTCAAGCTGGCCAGCCATGATAAATGCGTGGCTATCGGCGAGGCAGGGCTGGATTATTTTTATGATTATGCCCCGCGCCAGGCACAGGTAGACAGCTTTAGAACCCAGATTAGAGCTGCCCGTGATTTAGGCCTGCCGATTATTGTGCACGCCAGAGACGCCGATGACGATATGGCCGATATTCTGGAATCCGAGATGGAGAAGGGCGCATTTAAAGGCGTGCTGCATTGTTTCAGCTCCGGGGCAAAGCTGGCAGAACGTGCGTTAAATATCGGTTTTTATATCAGTTTTTCAGGTATTCTTACCTTTAATAAGTCTGAAGAATTACGCCAGATTGCTAAAAATGTGCCGTTGGACAGGCTGCTGGTGGAAACAGATTCGCCCTATCTGGCACCGCCGCCCCATCGCGGCAAAACCAATGAGCCGGGCTTTACCCGCTATGTGCTTAATTGTCTGGCTGGGGTAAAAGGGCTGGATGAGGCAGAAATGGCGGCCTTGACGCGTGAAAATACGCTGGCGCTATTTGATAAAATGCAACCGAAAACCAAAGGGTGATCTGAGGGTATGAGCGCAGAAAAGCTGAAAATCACCCTGCTTGGATGCGGAACATCTGTTGGTGTGCCATGTCTGGGGCGTGCCGGCTGGGGGTTATGTGACCCGAATGAGCCAAAAAATCGCCGCCAGCGCTGTGCCTTGCTGGTAGAATCGGAAACCACCACTATTCTGGTAGATGCAGGGCCGGATATTCGCAACCAGCTATTGCCGCTCAATATTCATAAATTGGATGGTCTGCTTATTACCCATACCCATTCCGACCATGTGGCAGGTCTGGATGATTTGCGGGTATTTTACTGGCCTGATCGAAAAGAAATCAATATGTATGCAACCGATATTCATGGCAAGGATATCCGCGCGCGTGTGCCCTATATGTTTGAGAAGAAAAAGGAAAGCCCCAGCTATTTTGTGCCGCCCTTTAAACATCGGGAAATAGCGGCGGGACAAAGCCTGGATATTGGGGATATTTCAATTGATATCTTGCATCAGGAACATGGCACAACCTTCTCATTAGGCTTCATTTTTAACAATCTATGCGGCTATTCAACCGATGTGAAGGATATGCCGGAGGAAAATTTCGAAAAACTGGCAGGATTGCCGCTCTGGATTGTCGAGAGCTTGCGCGAGACCGAGCATCAGGCACATGCCCATTATGATTTGACCTTTTCCTGGATTGAGCGTGTGCGCCCGAAACAGGCGGTATTGACCCATTTGGGGCTGGAAGCAGATTACCAGACCTTGCTGGCGCGTTGCCCGAAAGGGGTTGAGCCTGGCTATGACGGCATGGTGTTTGAGCTCAGGCGTTAATTCCGGGTGTTGATTTCGGGCGTTAATTTTGGGCGGCGTTGATTTTGGGCGTTAATTCTGGCCCGATAAATTTATATGCATAATTCTTGATGCATATAATGGGGCGCATAATGTGTCTGGCATAACCGGCATAATTGGCCTAAAGCCCTGATTTTCCTATAGTCATTATTTACATAATATACATTATGCGACATTTATATTTATCGCAAGCAAGATACCATTTGCTAGGGTGTATCCCCCGCCTCTTGCGAATTACCGGCAAGTTAAAGACAAAATTTATCTGTATTGCCAGATGACATTCTGGATTACCTGGCCTATATTAACCGCAACTCTTGGGGTGCCCGGTATTTGGCCGGGCTGAGATAAAACCCATATTACCTGAACCAGATAATGCTGGCGTAGGAAAGAGATGTTTCCTCTTCTTCCAGCATTTTTAACGTTCAGCCATTTATGACGCAGATAATGGAGGCGTGAATGCGCAAGTTAAAAATGTTTCTAAAAGCTCAATTGGTTTTTCTGGTGGCCGCCTTCCCGGCGCTGGCAGACAAGCCTGCCCTGACCATCTATACCTATGATTCCTTTATTTCCGAATGGGGGCCAGGCCCGGCGATTGAAAAGAATTTCGAGGCGAGCTGTAACTGTGATGTGAAATTTGTTGGTCTGGATTCCTCGCTTGGGATTTTGGGGCGCCTCCAACTGGAAGGCAGCTCTTCCAGGGCAGATATCGCGCTGGGGCTGGATACAAATGTTATGGCGGTTGCCCAAAATACCGGACTTTTTGCCGAGCACGGGCTGAAATCCGGGGCAAATATGTTGCCGCTTCCCATTGAAGATAAAGTATTTTTGCCCTTTGACTGGGGGTATTTTGCCTTTGTCTATGATACATCAAAAATGGCGATGCCGCCTGCCTCACTCGATGCGCTGATTAATGCCAAAGAGGATATTAAAATCGCTATTCAGGATCCCCGTACCTCTACCCCCGGTCTGGGGCTGTTATTATGGATGAAATCTGTTTATGGCGAGGATGCCGCCGCAAAGTGGCAGCAATTACAGCCAAAAATCCTGACCGTTACCAAAGGCTGGTGGGATGCCTATTCCCTGTTTTTGGAAGGCGAAGCTGATATGGTACTGTCCTATACCACCTCGCCTGCCTATCATATTATCGCAGAAGGCAAGAATAATTATGCCGCCGCCAATTTTTCCGAAGGGCATTATGTGCAAATAGAAGTGGCCGGCATGTTGAAATCCGCGCCTCAGCCGGAATTGGCACGCCAGTTCCTGGCCTTTATGCACCAGCAAGGGTTCCAGTCAGTTATTCCAACTACAAACTGGATGTATCCGGTAACCAAATCTGATCTGCCAGAAGGGTTTGAAGGGCTGGTACAGCCGGCAAACAGCTTTTTATTCAGCCCCGATGAGGTAGCCAAAAACCAGAAAAACTGGATCAATGAATGGGTGCAATCCTCAAAATAAATCCGATTTGTGCCAATAGCGGGGCGGGGTAATGTATCCGCCCCCTTCCCTTGGCTATATTTATCGCCCGATTTTTGTTCTGGGCGCCGGATTTGCTTGTGGCCTTCTGCTGATATTGACCTTGCTGCTGGCCAGCCTGACAGGTTTTATAGAGGCAGATAGCGCCCTGTCACTAATAGCCGCATCCGATACGATAGAGCTTGTCCTGTCGGCCGGATTTCAGGCGATATGTTCAGCTGGCTTATCTCTTGTTATTGGCCTTTTGGTGGCCAGAGCCCTGTATCGCCAGAACCTGATACGCCTATCCTCTTTTCTAGGCAGCCTTTGTTTTCTTGCCATGATCTTGCCGACAACCGTTGCCGCGCTATCCCTGCTGGCGGTATGGGGGCGAAATGGGCTGGTGCGCGATGCATTATCCCTGTTCGGGTTAGAGGGTATGCTGTTTCCGGCCTATGGGCTGGAAATGGTGATATTGGCGCATATTTTTTTCAACGCGCCCCTGGCGGTAAGGGTCATGCTGGGGGCGTTATATGCCGAGCCTTTATCGCAAAACAGGGCAGCCGCACAATTAGGCTTTCAGAGCCTGGATTACTGGCGGTGGATTGAATGGCCAGCGCTTCGTGCGACCATCCCATCCCTGTTCGGGTTAATCTTTCTGCTCTGTTTCAGCTCTTTTTCTCTGGTATTGATGCTGGGGGGTGGGCCAAAGGTCAGCACGCTAGAAGTGGCCATTTATACCAGCTTGCGTTTTTCCTTTGATCTGCCAACAGCCGGCATTTTATCTGCCCTGCAATTACTGATATCCGCTATGGTTATTCTGTCTTTATCGCGCTTTAAATCGGTGCATTGGGCGATATCTCTCAGGCCGCGATATGCCCTGCCCCGTTCAGACAAATCTCTCATAGTTTCAAGAATTTTTGACGGGTTTATCCTTTCCGGCTTTATCTTTTTAATCGGTTTTCCCATCGCTTATTTACTGGCCAGGACAGAATATCTGGCAGGGGCGGGTCTTTTAAGGCGCGATGCCTTCTGGCAAGCCCTTCACGGCTCGCTTACTATCGGGTTTTTATCTGCGCTTATCAGTGTCGGGTTGGTCATTGTGCTGGCCTCTGCCTATCATCGCATGGGTAGCGGGATTAAAGGGGGGCTTGGCCGCTATCTGATTATCCTGTCTGTGTCGATTTATCTGGTTGTGCCCTCGATTGTGCTGGGGACGGCCAGCTTTATCTGGCTACGCGGTTTTGTGGATATTTTTTCTGTGGCTTTATGGCTGGTACTGGCGGCAAATTGCTTGCTGGCTCTGCCTTTTGCCTGGCGGATTCTGGGATCGCGATATCAAGCGGTTCTGGCCGCAACAGATAAAAAATGTCAAATGCTGGGCTTGCATGGGTGGCAGCGTTTCCGGCAGGTCAGCTTGCCCTCTTTGCAACATGAATTGGGGCTGGCACTTGGTCTGACGGCTGCCCTTTCCATTGGCGATTTAGGGGTGATAGCCCTGTTTGGCTCGGATGATTTTCGCACCCTGCCCTGGCTGTTATATCAATATGCCTCGCGATATGGCGGGGCAGAAGCAGAATTGTTAAGCTGTATCCTGCTGGGCTTGTGCCTCGGCTTTTACGGGGTTTTTTATGCGCTGGTCAGGCTGGGCGCCAGGAGAAGACAAGATGCTTATCGCTAGACAGCTGTGTTTTGGCGGCGAAAATATGCCGTATCATCAGCTTGATTTCACGCTTGAGCGCGGACACATCTTGCTGGTACAGGGGCGTTCCGGCATTGGTAAAACCACGCTTTTGAATATTATTGCCGGGTTTCTGGACGCAGATAGCGGCGAGCTTGTCTGGCAGGAAACATTGCCAGATAAAAAATCCGGGGCCGAAAATACAGCAAATAGCGCGTTGGATTTGCGCCCCCTTCCCCCATGGGACAGACCTGTTTCCTTTTTATTTCAGCAGGGCAATTTTTTTGATCATCTGGATTGCAATACCCATTTGCGGCTGGCGTTTCGACCCTCTGCGCGTATATCAGCCGATGAGCGAGGACAGATCGCCCATACCTTGCAAAAATTAGGGATAGACGGGCTGGAAAACAGGATGCCGGACGCGCTTTCCGGCGGCCAAGCCCAGCGTATGGCACTGGCACAGGCCATTTTGCGTGGCCATCCGCTTATTTTACTGGATGAGCCTTTTTCTGCTCTGGATAGTGCGGTGCGCGATGATGCCGCCGCGCTGATATCGCAACTGGCATCAGAAGATGGATATTGTTTTTTAATCGTCTCGCATGACCCGGAAGATGCCAAACGCCTGAAGGCGCAGACATTGCACCTTGAAGGCCAGGAAACAGGGCCGGATATTTTAGGGCGTGAAAACCCCTTTTAAGCGGTGGAACAGGGACAAGTTTTCTCTTTACTTTACTGCCTGATTTACGCCATTTTCCAACAGCATATAAAGAGCGGTCAAAAAGGTAGGTTTAAATAGATGCTCAGCCCTGAAATTGGTCATTTCTGTCTGATATTGGCACTGGTAACAAGTGTGGCACAAATAATTCTGCCCACCCTTGGGGTGTTGCGTGCAGATACCCGCCTGACAACCACCGCAGAAGGGCTTCAGATTATCTCTTCCATTGCGATTTTTATCAGCTTTGCCAGCCTGTTATATGCCTTTATCGTATCGGATTTTTCTGTACAGCTGGTCGCCAGCCATTCCCATTCCCTAAAGCCCATGATTTATAAAATTACCGGCAGTTGGGGCAATCATGAAGGCTCTTTGTTATTATGGATTGTTATTCTGGGTCTGTTCGGGTTGCTGTTTGTGATAAGAGAGGCGCGCGCTAGGCTGAAAACCCTCACCCTTATTGTGATGGGCGGGATAACCCTTGCTTTTCTGGCGTTTAGCCTGTTTACCTCTAATCCGTTTACGCGCCTCTCGCCTGCCCCTCTGGATGGGCGCGGCCTGAACCCGGTTCTCCAGGATATTGGTCTGGCCTTGCATCCGCCCATGCTCTATCTGGGTTATGTGGGCTTGTCTATGGCGTTTGCTATTGCAATAGCCGGGCTGATAATCGGACAGGTTGATAAAAACTGGGCACGAATTACCCGTTTCTGGGTGGTGCTGGCATGGAGCGCGCTTACCGCCGGGATAGCCCTTGGCAGCTGGTGGGCCTATTACGAGCTTGGCTGGGGCGGCTGGTGGTTCTGGGATCCGGTTGAGAACGCGTCGCTTATGCCCTGGCTGGCCGCCACTGCCCTTTTGCATTCTGTGATTGTGGTGGAACGGCGCGAACAGATGGTCAGCTGGACAATATTGATGGCGATTACCGCCTTTTCGCTCTCGCTTGTGGGGACATTTATTGTGCGCTCCGGCTTGCTTACCTCTGTCCATTCCTTTGCTTCTGATCCGGCACGCGGCATTTTTATCCTGTTTATTTTGCTGGGCGCGGTTGGCTTGCCGCTGTTTTTATATGGCTTGCGGGCAGGCAAGATTGGCCGTGCATCCGATTATCACCTTCTCAGCCGTGAAACAGGCCTCATCCTCAATAATTATATTCTGGTAGTGTCCACCTTTATTGTGTTGATAGGTACTTTGTATCCGCTGGGGCTGGAGCTGTTTACCGGCGCAAAAATAACGGTTGGTGCCCCCTATTTTGATGCGGCCTTTAATCCGGTGATGGGGATTGGCATTTTATTTATGGCCATAGGGCCATTACTGGTATGGCGGCGCGGGCTTATCGCTTCTGCCCGGCCAGCCCTTTATCTTTCTGCTGGCGGTGCATTGGCAGGAATTATCCTGTTGCTGGTTCTTTCCGGGATATCGGTGACTGGCATTGCCGGCATTGCGTTAACCCTCTGGCTTGGGCTATCGATTATCGGGGATATGGTGTTTCGCTTGCGCCCCTGGCAGGCGGGTATGGGCGACAGGCTGCGTCTTCCGGCTACCCAATGGGGGATGTGGCTTGCCCATTTTGGTATGGTGATATTTCTGACAGGGGCATTGGCCAGCAGCCTGTTTGAGAGGGAAAATATTGTCAGGGTACAAAAAGGGGCTACGATACCGCTTGGGACAGAAACCCTTGTCTTTGACGGGGTAGAAGCGCGCACCGGGCCCAATTATGTGACCGAAACAGCCCTGTTGCGCCTGTTTGACAAGGATGGCCAGCTGATAGATGGGCTATATCCGGAAAAGCGGTTTTATCCGGCAGAACGGCAAACCACCACAGAGGCGGCTATCCGCACCCGTCTTTCAGGCGATCATTATGCGGTACTGGGTGATGGGGATAGTGATACAGGGTACACGCTCCGCCTCTATCACAAGCCTTTGGTAAGCTGGATATGGTTTGGGGCGGTAATGATGGCCTGTGGCGGCCTGATAGCCCTTTATCGCCGGCCAAATAAGGCTGTTAATCCGCTGGTGGAGGCCAGATAATGGCACGTTCTATCACGCATTTTCTGCCGCTAATTCTATTTGCCATATTGGCGGTTATTGCCGCGATTGCCCTTGTGATGACCTTGTCTGGCGAGCGTAAAATATCAGAACTGCCTTCTGCGCTTATCGGCAAGCCTGTGCCGGTGACAGAATTGCCCAGCCTGACAGACGCACAAGCCTTTGTTAAAATTGATGGCACCGGAAATGCGCCCTATATGGTGAATTTCTTTGCCAGCTGGTGTGCGCCTTGCCGGGCAGAGGCCCCTGCTCTGGCGATATTGGCAAAGGAGATAGACATTATCGGTATCGCCTATAAGGACAAGCCTGAAGATAGCCGAAAATTTCTGGCCGATTTTGGCAATCCCTATGCCCGGATAGGCATAGATAATGCCGGCAATGCGGGTCTGGATTGGGGGGTTTATGGCGTGCCGGAAACCTATATCATCTCCGCAGATGGTATCGTTTTGAAACGCCATGCCGGGCCGATTGACGGGGATAATTTACGCAAAATATTTCTGCCCTTTATCGCGTCATTAAAGGCGCAATAGGAAAAGCGATGATACGAAGTGTTCTTTTCCTGTTTCTTCTTGTCTTCTATCTCTTGCCATTTCAGGGGTTAATAACCGCCCCTGTGCTGGCCATCACCGCAGAAGAGCAGCTGGCTGACCCGGATTTGGAATACCGTGCCAGAGGGCTGTCAAAACAATTGCGATGTCTGGTTTGCCAGAATCAGTCTATTGATGATTCAGATGCCGATTTGGCCAAAGATTTACGTGCAGAGGTACGCGCCCAAATCCTGGCAGGGGCAGATGATAAAACCATTCTGACTAATTTGCAGGAAAGATATGGTGATTATGTTCTGTTAAAACCGCCTGTTAGCCTGGCAACAACGCTTTTATGGGCGACCCCGATATTGACCCTTATTCTGGGGGCTGGACTTATACTGCTTGCTCGCCGCCGCAAAAACGCCCCTGCCCCACCCCCGGACAGGCCAGAAACATCCCCGGATACACAAGAGGCCAAGTCAGAGGCACAAAGCCCACCCCCTTTCAGCCTGCCCATCTTTATAGGGATAGGCGGGATTTGTATTGCGGGGGCGGCCAGCCTGTACTGGTTTGTTTTGGGCACGCCCCATTTGCCGGCCCAGCCCTTATCGTCCCGTACCGCAGAGATAAGCCAGACTACCGGCGCGGCACAAAAACAATTGCAAGCCCGGCAGGAAGCCTATGAGGCAGCCCGTGAAAACAGCCAGAAACAACCTGAAAATATAGGGGCGTGGCTTTCTCTTGCCCTTGCCTCTGCTGAATTGGGAAAAACCGCAGAAGAGCTTGCCGCCTTGCGGACAGCCCTTCGCCTCGGCAAGGGGGATATCGCCATTAAATCCATGCTGGCAGAAGCGCTTACTAGGGCGGCGGATGGTCAGGTGATACCCGAAGCCCGGCAACTGGTCGCGGAAACATTACAGGAAAATCCGCGCGAGCCACGTGCCCTGTTCCTGTCCGGCCTGGCTCTGATGGACGATGGCGATTATCAGGGCGCATTGGATAAATGGGGATATCTGGTGGAAATATCGCCTGTGGATGCGCCGTGGCTGGCAATGGTAGCAACGAATATGCAACAGGCAGCAAAAAAAGCCGGAATAGAGGCAACCAGCCTGCCAGCTTTATCCGAGCAAACCCTCGCAGAGGCTGCGCAGATGAGCGCAGAAGAGCGCACGCAAATGATAGAAGGCATGGTCGAACAGCTCTATCAGCGTCTGCAAGGCAATCCGCAAGATGCGCCGGGCTGGCAAAGGCTGGCACGCGCCTATGAGGTGCTGGAACAGCCCGAACAGGCACTGGAGGCATGGTTGCGCGCATCCGAGGTTGGCACAAATGATTTGAAATTACAGATAGAGGTTCTGGAAAGGCTGATGGAAGCCGGAAGGGATGAGAAAAAATCTGTACAAATAGCAAAACAGGCACAAGCCCCCCTGGCACGTGCAAGGGCTATTCAGAAAGATAATCCGGAATTTTTGTTCTTTGCCGGACATTTTGCCCGTCTGGCTGGCGATATTGAAACCGCACAACAAAGCTGGCAGAGCCTGCTGAAGAGCCTGCCGCCGGAGAGCGAAACAGCCCGCCTTTTGCAAGCCGAGCTGGATAAGCTGGCACCCTGAAACGTTAGATTCTTCGATATTTTATCGCTAAACCTGTCCTCGAAATAGCGCTCGGAAGCGTTTTTTTGATATGGCAATGGATTTTTCCCAGTTTTTTTCCAGTTTTTTTTCCCATTTTTTTCTAGGTTTTCCGGGGTTTTTTAGGCCTTTTTCTGTTCTTTTTATCTCGCTCACGTGAATGTGATTTAGAGTTCACTAAATAATAATATATTTATGTCTTAATAAGAATTATCGAATAAACAAAAAGGACAAGACATGGCGATTAAAACTGAACAGGAACTGGTCACCGTTACCTTCTTTCACTCCCGCTCTTATGATAGCTGGTTATCCCAGCGTCAGTTCCGTTCAGCGCCAATAAATGATTTAATAATGAAAATTAAAAACACGATGAAAGCCCCTGAAAATTATGCCTGTTTTTCTTTGAATAACGGCAAAGTTGTTGCGCTGGATCGTGTTGGACAGTTTGTAATGATGTAATCATCCGTTCTCCCTCCTCTCCTCCCAAAAGATTACATTGTTACATTAAAAGGGCCTCCGAATTCCACCCGGAATTCGGGGGTCTTTTGCTTTTTAAAATGCCGGAAAAGAAAGGGAAAAAAGAAAATAAAAAAGCCTGATACCCGTGATGGATATCAGGCTTTTAATAATGGTGAGCGGTACAGGATTCGAACCTGTGACCCAGTGATTAAAAGTCACTTGCTCTACCAACTGAGCTAACCGCCCGCAAAGGGCCTGGCCTCTTTTATTAGAGAAAAGCGCCAAACTTGGTCAGGTTATAGTGTTCTTGGCGATCAGTGTAAACCCCAAAATGATATAAATTTTCACGGCTCTTGCAAGGGGGTGAACAAACAGACAGGCGTATAAAAGCTGTATGATGGACAGGCTATTACGGCCGGAAATAAAGCTGGATACGCGCTTCTACTTCTGGCGGCACAAAAGACGAGATATCGCCGCCAAATTTGGCAATTTCCTTTACCAGAGAGGATGCCACAAAATGCTGATGTTCCGAAGCGGTTAAAAATACTGTTTCCAGGTTTTCCTTTAGCCGCCGGTTAGCACTAGCCATCTGAAACTCATATTCAAAATCCGATACCGCGCGCAAGCCACGGATAATAAAGCTTGCCCCTATTTTTTCCGAAAAATCGGTCAGCAAACCGGTAAAGCTTTGCACCAGAATTTCATTTTCAAGACCATGTTTTTGGCTGACTAATGCCATTTGTTCCTGAATAATTTCCAGCCTTTCATTCAGCGAGAACATAGGCGATTTACCGCTGTTTTCCGCCACGCCAATTACCAGCTTATCGCAAATCCGGCTTGCCCGTGTCATGATATCCAGATGACCATAGGTGAGCGGATCAAAAGTGCCGGGATATAGGCCGATACGGGTCATTTCTCTGCCTCTCCCCCTGTGGTGTCATCATCCGGGGTGTCATCATCCGGGGTGTCATCATCCGGGCTGTCATCGCCCCCTGCTGCCGGTTCAGATGCGCGCTCTTCTGATGCGGTGCCAGCGCTCGCCCCCGGTGCTGCGGCCAATTCTTCTGCCTCTTCATCCTCATCATCGGTATCGGCATCACGAATAACGCCAACCGAGACAACTTTTTCCTCGCCATCCACTTCAAACAGGCGCACCCCTTGCGTTTTTCGGCCAGCGATACGAATGGTATCGCCCTCGCCGCCATCAACGCGGATACGAATAACCTTGCCGGCATCGGTGACCAGCAT
Organism: Alphaproteobacteria bacterium; assembly: GCA_030835985.1. Taxonomy (GTDB): domain Bacteria; phylum Pseudomonadota; class Alphaproteobacteria; order Puniceispirillales; family Puniceispirillaceae; genus JADHLI01. Next base: position 8,459 of record JAURQT010000171.1, on the reverse strand, counting down.
CAGCTGATCTTCGGCAAATACGGTAAAGGAGGCAACGACCAGGCCATTGCGATCAGAGGTTTCGATATTGGCAACCCCCTGCCCGCCGCGCCCGGTGCGCCGATAATCATCGACCGATGTACGCTTGCCATAGCCATTTTCGGTAATAGACAGCACATATTCGCGTTTCGGGTCGCGAATAACACACATGGAAACCAGATAATCCTTATTCAGCAAGCGCATACCGCGCACCCCGACCGAGCCGCGCCCCTTAAAGACACGCACATCATTGGCGGCAAAGCGTATCGCCTTGCCATTGCGCGAGGCCAAGAGGACATGGTCGGCATCCTGACATGGCAATACCCCTATCAGGCTGTCATCCTCATCCAGCTTCATCGCAATCTTGCCATTGCGCATGATATTGGTGAAATCAGATAAAAGGTTGCGCCGGATATTCCCTTTGGCCGTGGCAAACAGGATATTCAGCTTTTCCCAGCTTGCCTCATCCTGGGGCATGGGCATAACCGTCTGGATAGTTTCTTCCGGGGCGATAGGCAGCAAATTCACCATCGCCTTGCCAATAGATTGTGGCGAGGCTTCAGGCAATTTATAGCATTTAAGCTGATAAACCATCCCTTTAGAGGTAAAGAACAGGATAGGCGTATGGGTATTGGCCACAAACAGGCGGGTAACAAAATCTTCCTCGCGCGTTTTCATACCTGTCCGGCCTTTTCCGCCGCGACGCTGGGCGCGATAATCCGATAAAGCCACCCGTTTGATATAGCCGCGATGGCTGACGGTGACCACCATATCTTCTTGCTGGATCAGGTCCTCATCATCCTGATCGGCCAGCGCATCGGAAATTTCGGTGCGGCGCGGGTTGTCCAGCCTGTCATGGGTAGCTTGCAATTCTTCTAATACCACTTCGGTCAAACGTGCCTGGCTGGATAGAATCTCCAGATAATCCTTGATTTGGTCTGCCAGCTCTCTTGTTTCTTCGGCCAGCTTGTCGCGCTCCATGCCGGTCAGGCGTTGCAGGCGTAATTCCAGAATAGCGCGTGCTTGCGTCTCCGATAGATGATAATGGCCATCAATTACCTTGTGACCCGGATCATCGATAAGCGAGATAAAGGCTTCCACCTCTTGTGCAGGCCAGGCTTTTTCCATCAGACCATGACGTGCCTGTTCGGCATTTGGGGCAGCCTTTATCAATTCAATAATCTCGTCAATAGAGGCCAGAGCGACCAGCAAGCCAGCCAGAATATGGGCCCGATCCCTTGATTTGGTCAGCAAATAACGGGTTCGCCGGGTAATAACCTCGCGCCGGAAGCTGCAAAATGCATCCAGTACCTCACGCAGGCCCATTTGCTGGGGCCGGCCATTATGCATGGCCAGCATATTAACCGCAAAGCTGGTTTGCAGACGTGTGTGACGATAAAGCTGGTTGAGCACCACATCGCCTGAACCATCGCGCTTAATCTCGATAACCACGCGCATCCCCTTGCGATCAGACTCATCGCGAATATCAGAAATGCCTTCAATGGTTTTTTCGCGCACCAATTCGCCAACCCGCTCCAGCAACTGGGCTTTATTTACCTGATAGGGAATTTCAGTGATGATAATCTGTTCCCTGTCCCTGGCGGTGGTTTGCACTTCGGCACGGGCGCGCATCATGACCGAGCCGCGTCCGGTGCGAAACGCATCACGTATGCCTGAACGCCCCATAATCAGCGCCCCTGTCGGGAAATCAGGGCCTGGCACAATCTGTATCAGCTCTTCTTCGCTCAATGCCGGATTTTGGATAATCGCCATACAGGCACGGATAACTTCCCCCGGATTATGGGGCGGAATATTGGTGGCCATACCCACCGCGATACCCCCTGCCCCATTGACCAGCAAATTAGGATATTCAGCTGGCAGAACAGAAGGCTCTTCCTGGGTTTCATCATAATTTGGGATAAAATCTACTGTATCTTTATCAATATCGCGCAACAGCGATTCAGCGGCTCTGGCCAGACGTGATTCGGTATAGCGCATGGCCGCGGCCGGATCCCCGTCCACCGAGCCGAAATTGCCCTGGCCATCTACCAGCGGCAGACGCATGGAAAAGCTCTGTGCCATCCGCACCATCGCTTCATAGATAGAGCTATCGCCATGGGGGTGATAATTACCCATCACATCCCCGACGATACGCGCAGATTTACGTGGCGGCTTTGACCAGTCGTAATTGCCTTCCATCATCGCATATAAAATCCGGCGATGAACCGGCTTCAGGCCATCTCTTACATCCGGCAACGCGCGCGAGACAATCACGCTCATCGCGTAATCAAGATAAGAGCGGCGCATCTCGTCCGAGATGGAGATTACCGGGCCGGGTGCGGCAGGTGGCAGGGGTTTATCAGACAAAGAGCTATTCCATTCCAAAAAGAAAGTAAAAACCTCAATATCTATACCATATTAGTGCCTATAAACACCAGATATTGTTGCAATTCAGGATATTTTTATTGCCGATGACCAGATGACCAGCGATGTTATTGCTGGCCGCACGGGCGTTCGCCCTAGAACGGGATATCATCATCCAGATTATCGCCGCCTGCCATCGGCGGCGGGCTCGCCGGATCAGCGCTGGTATTGCCTGGTTGGCCGCCCATATCACTGGCAATCGCGCCCATCCCCTCGGAACGGCTGCCCAGCAAGGTCAATTCGCCGCGATAGCGTTGCAACACCACCTCTGTGGTATATTTTTCCACCCCTTGCTGATCTGTCCATTTGCGGGTCTGCAACTGGCCTTCAATATAAACCGTGCTGCCTTTGCGCAGGTATTGTTCGGCGATTCTGGCCAGTGCTTCATTAAAAATCACCACACGATGCCATTCGGTGCGTTCGCGCTGCTCGCCCGAATTGCGATCTTTCCAGCGTTCGGATGTTGCAATCGATAAATTGACAATTTTCATGCCATCTTGCGTGCTGCGTACTTCCGGATCCCGGCCGAGATTTCCAAGAAGCGTTACTTTGTTTACACTGCCAGCCATCTATCAAGCCCCCTAGCGTTTATGGTATGTGGTTTTTTGTCTGGCGCTATCGTTATCGCCATGTTCCAGATGTCAGACTAGCACAGTTCACGAAAAGCAAAACAGCATTTGCGGGAATTTTTTTTCTATCTGGCAGATGATTACAAGGTAAAACAGGTTATATTGACGGATAAATTATCCTTTTATGGAATTTTAAAAGCGTGATATTCAGGCACAAAGCTGGATATACCCCCTTTTAGACAGACATACATTTACCAAAGATACAGGCAAATATAATGACGAAAAAGACAGGGTTTGTAACAGGCACACGTCATATCAGTGTTCGCGGGGCGCGTGAACATAATTTGCGCAATGTGAATGTGGATTTGCCGCGCGATAGTCTGGTGGTCATCACCGGCCTGTCCGGCTCGGGCAAATCCAGCCTGGCCTTTGATACGATTTATGCCGAAGGCCAGCGCCGCTATGTCGAATCACTTTCCGCCTATGCCCGTCAATTTCTGGAAATGATGCAAAAGCCGGATGTGGATTTGATAGAAGGCTTGTCTCCGGCGATTTCAATTGAACAAAAAACCACCTCGCGCAATCCGCGCTCTACGGTGGGGACGGTGACTGAAATCTATGATTATATGCGGCTATTATGGGCGCGTGTCGGGGTGCCCTATTCGCCTGCAACGGGTCTGCCGATTACCTCGCAGACGGTCAGCCAGATGGTCGATATCATTCTGGCGTTCGAGGAAGGCACACGCCTTTATCTGCTTGCCCCGGTGATACGCGGGCGAAAAGGCGAATATCGCAAGGAAATGGCGACCTGGCTGCAAAAAGGGTTCAGCCGTGCGCGTATAGATGGCGAATTTTACGAGCTGGATAGCCCGCCTGCCCTCGATAAAAAGAAAAAACATGATATCGAAATTGTGGTTGACCGGCTGGTGATAAAAAAAGACCAGGAAACACTGGCAACAAGGCTGGCTGATTCTCTGGAAACCGCCCTTGAGCTGGCCGATGGGCTGGTCTTTGCCGATGATGCAAAATCCGGCCAGCGCACTGTTTTTTCCGCCCGTTTTGCCTGTCCGGTTTCCGGCTTCACCATTGATGAGGTGGAGCCGCGCCTGTTTTCCTTTAACAACCCTTTCGGGGCCTGTCCTTCTTGCGACGGGCTGGGGGTATCGGCGCATTTTGACGATCAGCTGATTGTCCCGGATACAAATTTATCCCTGCGCGGCGGGGCACTTGCCCCCTGGGCGAAATCCACTTCAAAATACTATCTGCAAACGCTGGAGAGCCTGGCGCGCCATTTCGGTTTTTCTCTGGATGTGGCGTTCCGTGATTTGGACAGCAAAGCCCGGCAAGTCCTGTTATATGGCAGCGTTACTGAAGCGGTGCAAATGACCTATGATGACGGGTTGCGCTCTTATAAAACATCCAAGCCCTTTGAAGGCATTATTCCCAATTTGACCCGTCGTTTTGTGGAAACAGATTCCAACTGGGTGCGCGAGGAGCTGGAACAGTTTCGTGCCATTCAGCCTTGTGATGCGTGTCAGGGTAAACGCCTGAAATCAGAGGCATTGGCGGTCAAAATCAATGGCAAGGATATTTCCGATATTTCTGCTCTGTCGATTGGCGATGCGGTCGGCTGGTTTTCCGGACTAGAAAGCCAGCTTTCGGCACAGGATCAGGAAATTGCCTCGCGTATTTTAAAAGAGATTAATGAAAGGCTGGGGTTTCTGGCCAATGTGGGCTTGCGTTATCTGAACCTTTCGCGCAATTCAGGTACGCTATCGGGGGGCGAGTCCCAGCGTATTCGCCTTGCCTCGCAAATAGGCTCTGGGCTGACAGGGGTGTTATATGTGCTGGATGAGCCTTCTATCGGCCTGCATCAGCGCGATAATGACCGGCTATTGGCAACCCTGACCAGATTGCGCGATCTGGGCAATACAGTTCTGGTTGTCGAACATGATGAAGATGCGATACGGGCAGCCGATTATGTAGTGGATATGGGGCCCGGGGCGGGTGTGCATGGCGGCACGGTGGTGGCCGAAGGGGGGGTGGGCGATATTCTGGCAAACCCTGCCTCTCTTACCGGGCAGTATTTAAGCGGGGTAAAGGAAATAGCTGTCCCGCAAAAACGACGCAAGCTGGATAAAAAGCGGATGATCAGGCTAAAAGGGGCAAGCGGCAATAACCTGAAATCAGTAGATGCCGATATCCCGCTCGGCGTGTTAACCTGTGTTACAGGGGTTTCCGGCGGCGGTAAATCCACGCTGATTTTGGAAACCTTGTGGAAGGCTTTGTCGCGGCGCTTGCATAAAAGCCGGGAAATCCCTGCCCCGCATAGCCACATCGAAGGAATTGAGCTGCTGGATAAGGTTGTGGATATTGACCAGTCCCCTATCGGGCGGACACCGCGTTCCAATCCGGCCACTTATACAGGGGCTTTTACCCCGATAAGAGAATGGTTTGCCGGCTTGCCAGAAGCAAAATCGCGCGGCTATACGCCTGGCCGCTTCAGCTTTAATGTCAAGGGCGGCCGGTGCGAGGCCTGTCAGGGTGACGGGGTTATCAAGATCGAAATGCATTTCCTGCCGGATGTCTATGTCACGTGCGATAGCTGCAAGGGGCGCAGATATAATCGTGAAACGCTGGAAATTTTATGGCGCGGCAAGTCGGTTGCCGATGTGCTGGATATGACGGTTGAAGAAGGGGTAGGCTTTTTTAAAGCTGTGCCTTCTATTCGCGATAAATTGCAAACCATGTTACGGGTGGGGCTGGGCTATGTGCGTATTGGCCAGCAAGCCACCACCCTGTCCGGCGGCGAAGCCCAGAGGGTAAAACTCTCCAAAGAACTCTCCAAACGGGCAACAGGGCGTACGGTCTATATTCTGGATGAGCCAACCACCGGCCTGCATTTTGCCGATATTGCAAAATTGCTGGAGGTGTTGCATGAGCTGGTAGATGCGGGCAATAGCGTCATTGTTATTGAACATAATCTGGATGTCATTAAAACCGCTGACTGGATCATTGATTTGGGCCCGGAAGGCGGCGATGGTGGCGGCGAAATTGTTGCCAGCGGCACACCGGAAAAAGTGGCCACAACAGCTGGCTCTCATACAGGGCATTATTTGGCACGGCTGCTGGATAGCACGGCGACAAACAGGAAAAAGGTATCTTAAAATCGTGGAAAACCCCCCTCTTCATATCATTGGTGGCGGACTAGCCGGCTCTGAGGCGGCCTGGCAGGCAGCTGAACAGGGCGTTCAGGTTATCCTGCATGAAATGCGCCCAAATCGGCCAACAGATGTGCATAAAACTAAAAATTTGGCCGAGCTAGTCTGTTCCAACTCCTTTCGCTCGGACGATGCCAGTGCAAATGCGGTCGGGGTATTACATGCCGAAATGCGGATGCTGAACTCTATCATTATGTCAGAGGCCGATATCGCGGCTGTTCCGGCGGGCGGGGCGTTGGCCGTGGATAGGGATATTTTTGCCCAAGGGGTAGAAGCCCGTCTGGCTGCCCATCCCAACATCACCATAGAGCGCGGCGAAGTAAGCGGCTTGCCGGATGAAAATTGGGAACAGGTGATTGTGGCTACCGGGCCGTTGACATCAGATGCGCTTGCGGCGGCGGTGCGCGGTATCACAGGCGAAGAGGATTTAGCCTTTTTTGATGCCATCGCACCGATTATCCATGCCGATAGCGTTAATATGGATATTGCCTGGTTTCAGTCCCGCTATGATAAAACCAGCGCCATCGGTGACGGCCGCGATTATATCAATTGCCCGATGAGCAAAGAGCAATATGAACATTTTATCGATGAAATGCTGGCAGGCGATAAAATGTCTTTTCATCAATGGGAGGAAAATACCCCCTATTTTGATGGCTGTATGCCGGTAGAGGTGATGGCCGCAAGGGGGCGCGAAACCCTGCGTTTTGGGCCAATGAAGCCGGTTGGCCTGACCAATGCCCATGATGGTAGCCGCCCCTATGCGGTGGTTCAGCTGCGCCAGGATAATCGGCTCGGCACGCTGTTTAATATGGTGGGCTTTCAGACAAAGCTGAAATATGGCGAACAGGTACGCGTTTTTCAGATGATACCCGGTCTGGAGGAGGCTAAATTTGCCCGTCTGGGCGGTTTGCACCGAAATACCTTTATCAACAGCCCGCGTTTGCTGGACAGCCAGCTGCGTTTGCATAAAATGCCGCGTCTGCGTTTTGCCGGCCAGATTACCGGTGTGGAGGGCTATGTGGAATCTGCCTGTATTGGCGGTATGGCAGGGCGCATGGCCGCAGCTGAAATTCTGGGACAAAGCTGGACAGCCCCGCCTGAGACAACCGCCCATGGCGCGTTGCTTGGCCATATTACCGGCGGGGCAATGGCCGATAGTTTTCAGCCCATGAATGTCAATTTTGGCCTGTTCCCTGAACTGCAAGAAAGCGACAATAAAACAGGCAAGAGAAAACTAAAAGGCCGCGATCGCAAGGCTGCTTTTGCCCGGCGTGCCCTTATTGCCATGCAAAGCTGGTCAGGGGACAGTAAAACAGATATCGAGGCTATCTTTACCCATGCCGATGAAGCTAGGCAGAGGGCCTAGCCAGTACTTGCCACAGGATTTTAAACAGGATCAGATGGTCGTTTGGCAATGTGTGATCCCCTCCCCGGCGTGCCAGATAGGCTAGAGCTATCAAAAACTCTGCATTTTTTTTATAGATATTATCTATCTCTCTGGCACTTGCCACAATGCCAATATCCAGGCCATTGCGGCTGTTATATAACGCGCTGCCTATCTGATGAAAAAGCGGGCTTTCAGGCAGGTGACTGATTTTCCCACATAGAGCGATTATTTCTGTCCAGCATTTCTGGCCAGCCTTATCCGGGCTATTTCCCTCTTCTGCGTAATCCTGCCAGCAGGTAATCAGCCGGTTGATATCATCGCCCCTGATTGTACCCCTTGCGATATGGCTGTTTATTCGCCCCAGCAGATCTGGCCCTACAGAGTTTGCGGCCGCGATTTGCTCTTCCCACCATTTCAGGCGGATAAGGGCTAACATCGGCTCGGAAGCCTGAGAGAGGATAAAGTCAAATTCCAGCCCCAATGACAGGATATCGGCCATGATACCTCGCTCTCCAGGGGGCTGAAATAACAGGCTATAGCTTAATAAGGGCGCATTTTGGCGCAAATGTTTCCAGCTATTTTTATCTGTCATCATCAGCTATTTTAAAAATTATTCTACCGGCAATAGGCCAACCGCAGCCGACCGCCCTTCGGTAAGCAATACATTCCAGGTACGACAGGCCGCAGCTGTGGTCATGACTTCCAGGCGGATTTCCACATCTCTCAGGGCTTTTGCTAGATGCGGCAAATGGCTATCTGCGCGCGCGCCTACCCCTAATATTACCAGCTCTGTCTTTTGGCTGTGCTGTTCTTTATCAATGCCGGCATCCCTGCCCTTTT
>JAURQT010000170.1 GCA_030835985.1 Alphaproteobacteria bacterium | reverse complement strand
TGCGCATCAGAATGACAAAACCGCTGCGCGCCCCGGCTTCTTTGGGCGGCAGGAATTCGCGTACCACCAGCGCATAGCTGGGCACAATCCCGCCCTGGGATAAGCCAAAAATCAGGCTGACGACATATAATGAGGCCATACCATCAAAGGGCAAATACATCACCAGCGCAATCCCTTGCGCAAAAGAGCCAAGCAATAAGGTGCGAATACCGCCAATACGGTCAGCTATCAGCCCGGAGGCTATCCGGCTAACCACCCCGCCAAACAGCATCAAGGACAGCATTTCTGCCCCTACCGCAGGGCCATAGCCTAGCCCCACACAATAAGACACAATATGGACTTGCGGCATCGACATCGCCACACAACAGGCAACCCCGGCGATACTGAGCAATATTTGCAGCCGCAGGGGCGAGATGCGCGTCTTTTGAATATTTTGTGTTACCTGCCGAGCCGCGATTTCATGGCCGGCTTCTGGCAATCTGCGCTGCAACAGCAATGCCAGCGGCAGGATGATGCATAAGGTGATAATGGCCAGGGTAAGATAGGCTGTCCGCCAGCCATCCTCTGTCAGAATATCGGATAAAAATAGCGGCCAGATACCCCCTGCCAGATAATTACCGCTGGCTATCAGCGCTACGGCAATACCGCGCTGTTTTAAAAACCAGTGGGATATATCGGTAATCAGGGGGCCAAATCCGGCTGCTGTGCCAAAGCCCAGTAATAAATGTATGCCTGCCAGCAGGTAAATATCGCCTGCCAGCGTGGCCAGAAAAAAGGCCGAAGACGAGCAAATAGCCGCCACCATTACCGACAGGGTCACCCCGAAACGGTCAATTATTTGGCCGATTACCAGATTGCCAACCGCAAAACCTATCATATTCATCGTAAAGGGCAGAGAGGTCACCGCACGGCTGGTCACAAATTCAGCTTCCAGAGCCGGCATAATGGTGATAACCGCCCACATACCGGTATTGGCAAAAATCGCGATAATCAGCGTGATGAACAACCTGAACCAGGCATAGGGCGTATCATGGATTTGGGGCATATAGCGCGGCGATCTTAAAAAAATGGATGTGTGGGCAATCTATGGCCAGATAGCTACCTGTCTTGCCCTTGAAAAAAGCTGTTCCCATCATGGCGAAATATATGCCGCCCGGTCAAATGATTTAAATGCCTGCAAGGGGCTATAATGTTAAAGGGTCAATCCTGAAAAAAAATTATCTGATCCTTAAAAAAGGCATCTGGCGTGTTTTTTGCATCTTTTAATAAGTGCACAAAATTTCAAGGAGGCGATAATGACAGCAAGTTTAGGCTCTGAGGATATCGTCGATATTATCGAGGCAACGGTTCGCGTGCTGGTGGCAACCGGCCTGAGCAGGGAGCAGGCCTTGCAGGTAATGTTAAGCCAGATTGCCGTACAGCTACCCCCGGATGTGATGAAACTGGCGGTAAAGGTCAGCGAGAAATATGCCGATGCCTTTACGCACGCAGACTGGGATGCTGAAAATATGCAAAAAATAGCTAAATGCGGGTCTAGCGAACACCCCTTTGCCCAGCTGTAAAAGCGGACAAGCAGAAAACGGCTTTTTTGCGCAGAAGCAAACAAGATAAGCTATTGACAGGATAATCCTGCAGGCGTCACCCTCTTTTTTTAAGGATGATAGTCATGTCACTAAAAAATGAGGGGGAGGGGGATAATGGCGCCGATAAAAGCCCTATTATTTGATGTTTTTGGAACAGTGGTGGATTGGCGCCGCTGTGTTGCTGGCGAAATTGACGCTATGGCCAAAAAATATGGCATAGAGGTGGATGCCGCCGAAATAGCCGATGCCTGGCGGGCAGAATATCAACCGGCCATGGAAGAGATTAGAGCCGATAGACGCCCCTTTGATATTCTGGATATTTTGCACCGGGAAAATCTGGATCGCGTGCTTGCCCGTTTTAACCTTGACCAGATAAGCATAGACGACAGAGACGAGCTTAATCTTGCCTGGCATCGCTTGCAAGGCTGGCCAGATAGCGCAGAAGGGCTGAAAGCCCTGAAACGCCGCTTTATCCTTGCCACCCAGTCCAATGGCAATATCGCGCTGATTGTGAATATGGCAAAGGGGGCGGATTTGGCCTGGGATGTGGTGCTGGGCGCCGAGGTTACCGGCTATTATAAACCGTGCCCGCAGGCCTATGACAGGGCCTGTGCTGCCCTTGGCCTGCCCAATGAGGCCTGTATGATGGTCGCTGCCCATAATGATGATTTATTTGCCGCGCGCCAGCAGGGGATGCGTACCGCCTTTGTTTGCCGGCCAGCAGAACATGGCCCGAACCAGACAAAAGACCTCACCCCTGAGGCAGACTGGGATTATGTTGCCACAAGCTTTATCGATCTTGCCGCTCAATTAAAATGTTAGAAAAACTATATTACTATCTGTAAAATATGATAAAACCTTTTGTATTCTCAGTGGGTTTAAAAATTTGCTTGCCAGCCTCTCTTATTTGGCCTTTGCTTATATTATCTCATAAAGGCACAAAATGGGGGTGCAGGGATGATATCGGTATTTTTGCAAAATCTTGCGGTTATTCTGGCCAGCCTGCTGGTTTTGGGTAATCACCGCGCAGACTATACACTCTATATCGCGATTGCGGCGATTATTTTAACCAGTATTCGTTTGATATTTGTGCGAGGCTCAGGAAATTTAAAGATTTCATTATTTCTTGTTCAGGGTTTTATTTTTGCGTTTGCCATGTGGTATATTTTATTTCCTGAACGGTTTATCGACATTCTAAAAGCGTTTTAATTCAGCAAGAATAAGAGGCAGGTAAAAAGATGAGTTTATGGAAAGGTCAGGCATTTAATGTCAGCCATGCAGATGGCACAGGCACATCCAAAGGCGGATTTGAAGGCGGTTTGCGCGCCTTTTTTGAATATCGCGATTTAGGCATTAAAGATGCCACAAAGGGCAAATTTGTTGCCCATGTTATCCGCGCCATACCAGGGCGCCATGCCGAGCCGCAATGGCACACCCATGATCTGGATTTTCAGATGGTCTATATCCTGAAAGGCTGGGTGGTGTTTGAATATGAAGGCCAGGGCGAGATTACCCTGCGCGAAGGCTCTTCTGTCTTGCAACCCCCTGGCATTAAACATCGCGAGGTTACCCATAGCGATGATCTGGAACTGATTGAGATTTGCTCGCCCGCCAGCTTCGAGACAGAGATGACAGACGCGCCGGCTACCAAGTAAAGCTGGCCGGGGCAAGGCTGCAGACCAGCAAGCCTGCCATCGTGAAATTAAATATTCGCAAATGCTGGCGATTTTTTAATAGCTGGCCAAACAGGCTGCCTGCATAAGCCCATAACAGGGTTGAGGTGATGGTCACAAACGCAAAAATCAGCGTGATAAAAGAGGTCGCAAGCAACAGGCTTTCTGCCTGGCTGGCATAGGTTGTAACAGAAGAGACAATAACAATAATCGCTTTTGGATTGATGGTTTGAAACAGCATGGCTTGCGTAAAGCTGATTGGGCGGCTGGTTGCTTCTATCCCTTCTGGCGGGGCGGCGGTGGCAATTTTATAGGCTAGAAAAAGCAGGAATAATAAAGAAAACCATCTGGCCGCTTCCATAACATTCGGCAGCGCAGCAAACAGGCTGGCCAGCCCGAAACAGGCCAGTACCACCAGCAATAAAAACCCTATCGTTATCCCGAAAATATGCGGCAAGGTGCGGTTCAGGCCAAAATTTGCCCCCGAAGCAGCCAGCATCAGATTGTTCGGGCCAGGCGTAAAGGCCGCGATGCTCGCAAACAGGCTAAATCCGATAAGTGATGCAATATCCATAGGTTTTTTAAACGCTCACCCTGCTATGAGGTCGGGGCGCGCAAGCCTTGCCGAAACACCGCGCCCCTTTAAAAAATGCGAGACAAAAAACTAACTGTTATACCGGGCTTTTACAATACAGCTAATCTTATGCGGCCATAAAAGGGTGCAGATTTCCTGTGCCAGCACGGCGCTGGCCAGACTATCTGTCTGCAACCGATAGGCAGGTGCCTTGGCCAGCTTGTCTGGCTGGATATCCTGTTCTGGCAAATCATGGGCGGTAATGCGCAGCCGATACGCAGCAAATAGCCTGGCAAAGCGTTTCTCCAACCTGGACTTTTGTTTCTCGGCCGCCGCAATATCGATAAAATCGCCAAAGCTGGCATAGATTTCAGCGCTGTTTTTAGCCCCTTCCGGCAGCACAGGCAGGGCCAGGCGAACAGGCAGGATAAGCGGGCTCGCCCCTTTTTGGGCAAGGCTTAATTCAGGGGCGCGTGGCAATGGCTTTTGCCCCGGGGCAGCTTTCGGCTTTATCTCTGCCAGAGATGGCTGGCTGGCTGGCTTTGCGGCCGGGGCAGGGGCTGGCGCAGGCTTGGCCAAAGAGGATTTGGCCAAAGAGGATTTAGCCAGAGAGGATTTAGCCAGAGATGATTTAGCCAGAGAGGATTTAGGGGGCGCTATCGTTTCTGTGTTTTTTGCGATTGCCGGGCGTTTAGGCGGTGCAACAGGGGCAGGGGCGTTATTTTTTGCCGGCTTGGCAGAGGCGCGCGGCATATTCGCAGAAAAGCTGATCCCGCCGCCAAGGGCAAGGGTAATGGTTTTATTCTCTGATGCGTCCGGGGGCGTGTTGTCTTGTGTATCTGTTTTCGGGCCGGGGCTGGGTTGCGGGGCATCTGCTTTTTTAATCGCCGGGGCAGGCTTTGGCGCCTCAGCCGCCATTTGGCCTGGCTCGGTTTTTGGCAGGTCAGGGCGTGCCTTGGGCGCGATAAGATAGGCCAGTTCGGGGAATTTCTGGCGGATTTGCTCATCGCCCTGTTTAAACAGCATCGCACATTGTGTTTTAATCAGATTGGCGATTTTTTCCTGACCAAGGGCAAGGCTGTTCTTCGGGCGTTCTGATGGCGGGGCATCCGGGCTCATCAGGGCTGCCAGTACCCAATCGCGATAGCCAGCGATAAAGGCTTCGATATCTTCGCCGGCAATCTCTTTATTGAATTCCAGCATCACCGCCTTGTGGATGACCGCTCCGGAAAATTTCCGGCGCTCCTGCCAGAGCCGCCCCATATCGGGATTTAGCACGCTTTGGGCTTCCATCAGGGTAGAAAAGCTGGCACAAATCGCGCCCTGTTCGGCCAGATTTGCATAGTTTTTCCATGTTTTCAGGTCAATATTTGCCCGTGCGGATACACCGTAAAGCGACATACCAACAGCCAGAACCATCATTAACCATTTGTTTTTCATCACAAAACACCTGTCAAAGCGCGCGAGCTTTAATCTAGACCTTGTGTTTTTTTTGCAAGATTGATGCCTGTTTGGCGATATTTTAGCTGAATTGCAAGGCATCTGCGGCTGCACGAACCAGGGCGCGGGCCTTGTTCTGGCATTCTTCAAATTCGGATTGCGGAATAGAATCATAGACAATGCCTGCGCCTGCCTGAATATGCATCTTCTCGCCCTTTAGCACGGCTGTACGAAGGGCGATACAGGTATCCATCTCGCCTGTTGCCGAAATATAGCCAAGTGCGCCTGCATAAATGCCGCGCCTGTCCGGCTCCAGCTCGTCAATAATTTCCATTGCCCGAATTTTCGGGGCACCCGATACCGTCCCGGCTGGAAATCCGGCAACCAGCGCATCCAGCATATCACATTCTGGCCGAATAGTGCCGCGCACTTCCGAGGCGATATGCATCACATGGCTGTAAAGTTCGATCTGAAAATTGGATACCACCCGAACAGAGCCAGGCCTGGATACCCGGCCAACATCATTTCGTCCCAAATCCAGCAGCATCAGATGTTCAGAACGTTCCTTGATATCGGCCATCAGGCTTTCGGCATGAGCTGTATCTTCTGCTTCATTTGCCCCTCTCGGGCGGGTGCCGGCAATTGGCCGGATAGTTACTTCTGCATCGCGCAACCGCACCAGAATTTCCGGGCTGGAGCCAACGATTGCCAGATCGCCCAGCTTAAAGTGAAACAGGAAAGGCGAGGGGTTCAGGCGGCGTAAACTGCGATAGAGCGCCAGAGAGGGCAGGCTGAAAGGAATGGTAAAACGCTGGGACAGAACCACCTGAAAGATATCGCCGGCACTGATATATTCTTTTGCCCGGTTCACCATCTCGAAAAAACGTTCTTTTGAGAGATTGCTTTTCGGCTCGGACAATTCAGATTGCGCCGGAAGAGAGACAGGAGAAGGTAAATCGCCCCGCAAACAGGCTTCTGTTTCATTCAGGGCGGTTTGCGCCGCGTTCCAGCCTTCTTCTGCTGTATCAAACGCAGTTGCCCGAATTTGATAGGCAAGGGTGATGGTATCTTTCAGACGGTCAAAAATCGCCACTACAGAGGGGCGCATCATCGTGCTGTCATAAACATCCAGCTGATCAGGGTTATTATCGGGCAGCTTTTCCACATGCCGGATCATATCATATCCCAGATAGCCAAACAGACCCGCTGCCATTGGCGGCAAGGGGGCGGTATCGGGCATGGCGCTTTCCTGCAAAAGGGTGCGCAAACTATCCAGCGGATTGACATCACCTTGCCGGATAAACGCCTCGGGGGCGGTTTCTGGCTGGCGATTGATAAAGACATCACGTCCGCGCGAGCGCCAAATCAGATCCGGTTTTATCCCGATAACCGAAAAACGGCCGCGTACTTCCCCGCCTTCTACCGATTCCAGCAAACAATGATGGGTCTGGCCTTCTGCCAGTTTCAGCATCGCGCCCACAGCTGTCTGGGTATCGGCAACAAAGCTGCGATAGATGATTTGGTTCTGCTGGTCTGCAAATAGCTGTTTGCATCTTTGCAAATCATTATGGGCAAGCAGTAAATCGGGGCTGGTCATGGATATTTTTATCCCTTTAAAAGGGGGGTAGCCCCCCCTGATTAGCGGGTTGTCTGGCCAATCAAAAGCTGTTCTACCCCTGCTGTATTAATCTCCAGCGCATGAGTTTCTGACAGGGTGATAATCAGTGCAGAGGTTAAGTCATTCTGAACCAGATTATCGAGTGTAGCAGATATTTGTGTTTTTAGCGTATCACGGGCCTCGCTATCGGCGGCTAAAATTTCATCTGTTTGCACCAGAATAACTGCCTCACCTGTTTCCACCAATACAGCTTCGCCCTTGTTTTGGGCAAAGGCGGCATCGGCGATCAGGCTGGCCGCTTCATTATCCAGACCCGCACCTGTGCGACTAAATGCCGGCGTGGGGGCGATATTTGCCAGCGTGTTTCGGACATCTTGCAGGCCATTATCGCCGGCTGCTTTTGCAGTGGCAAGGGCTTGTATCTTTGTCCAGTCAGCAATCAGGCGGGCGCGCACTTCTTCTATGCCCCGCGAACGTGCCGGCTTTTCCTCTATCGGCTGCAGCACAAAAAAGCTGTCTTCTGCACTGGCGATAACCTGGCTAATCTCTTCTATCTCCAGCGCCCAGCCCTGTGCCAGAAATTGGCTGTCACTGGCCAGATCAGCAAAGGCATCTTCCATTAAATTGCCATCAATATCCCGGCCATTTGCATCAATATCTGCAATAGTGTTTACCGATAAATTAATGCCGGCTGCCGCTTCGGCCAATGTTGCGCCTGTGCCAAGCGTATCTTCCAGCTGATTGACCAGATCATAGACCAAATCAATCGCTTTTTCATTGCGCAATGTTTCTTCTATCTGCGGGCGGACATCGCCAAGGGTTAATTCTTCGCCTGGCTGAATTTCTTCTACCAGCAATAAATGATAGCCAAAGACAGAGGCAACAGGCGGGTTGATACTGCCTTGGTCAGCATTAAAGGCTGTATCGGCCAGCTCGCCATCCAAATCCTCTTTTGTGACCAGCCCCAGATTAGTGTCATCTTCATTCCAGCCAAGCGTGGCTTGGGCGACCTCTGCAAAGCCCTTGCCGGATTGCAACTGGTCATAAGCAGCATTGGCCTCGGCTTCTTCGCCAAAAACCATTTGCCGGATTTGTCTGCGCTCAGGCGTGATAAATTCATCGCGGCGCAAATCAAAGGCTTGTGTTACCTCATCTTCTGACAGGCTTACCTGGCCTATTACCTGTTCCGGGCTGACCAAAACCACCTTGAAGCTGCGTAAATCGGGCGCATCATAGCCTGTTTTAACCGTTTCATAGAAGCTGGCCAATTCGGTTTCAGAAGGCGGGGTGATACTTTCCGGCTGGGCGGGATAGATTTTCAGCCGTGCAATGCGTTGTTCCAGCTGGTGTTCGGCAATGATTTGTGCCATGTAATTGCCGCCCTTTGCCCCGCTGGCAAGGGCAGCTTCGATTTGTTCCTGCATCAGAATAAAATTCAAACGGCGCAGATAATCTTCTTCTGTCAGGCCGGATTGTGCCAATGTTTGCACAAACCGTGCTTGCTAGAATTGACCGACCTCGTCTTTAAAGGCCTGGGTATTGGCAATTGCGCGGCGTTGCATCTCTCTGGTAGCGGTTACGCCCAGCTTGTCGGCTTCTGCGGCAAACAGGGTGCGGCGTGCCAATGCGCCCATTACTTCATTTAACAGGCCTGCCTCGATAGCTTCGCCAGCCGATAAATTCAGCCCCAACCCGCGGCGCGAACGCTCAAACTCGGTGGCGGCTTCTGCCAGAGGCACAGACCGTTCCGATGCTTCTATTGCTTTATTGCCAGAAGAAAACAAGCCGGTGGAAACATCGCCAATCCCCCAAAGCGCAAAGCCCCCTGCCAAAAATAGCAGGAAAAATTTCATCACTGGCTTTTTTGCCCCTTCGCGCATTGAACGTAGCATATTTGATCCTTATGACATGGTCTGTTGAACAATCTGATATTCTGATTATCATAAAATTTGTTCTATTGTTCGGAAATCAGCCACACTATAGTGAATAGAGCAGGCGAACTGCAAATCAAAAACGATGAAAAAGCGGGATATTTTATGATTATTGCCGGGAATTGGAAAATGAACCCAAATCAGGCGGCCGCTAATGCCCTGCTAGAGGCATTTGCAGCCCACAGGAATATATTTCAGCCTGATTGTCAGGCGTTATGTTTCCCGCCAGCCTGTTATTATGCTATGGCCGCGCAAAAACTGGCAGGCACAGCTATGCAATGGGGGGCACAAAATTGCCATCAGGAACAGGCCGGCGCCTATACCGGCGAGATATCGGCGCAGATGATAGCGGATATGGGCGGCAGGTGGGTAATAATTGGCCATTCTGAGCGGCGGCAATATTTTGGTGAGACAGATAATCTGATCATGGAAAAAATCGATGCCGCACGGGCAGCTGGCTTGCGGCCTATTTTATGTGTGGGCGAGCCAGAAGAGGTGCGTCTGAAGGGAGGGCAGGATGATTTTGTACAAGGCCAGATGGCGGCCAGCCTTGAAAATATTATAAAAATGAGCCTGGCGGATCAAAAAACAGCTCTTGAGAAGCTTGTTATCGCTTATGAGCCGGTTTGGGCTATCGGCACAGGCAAGGTGGCCAGCTTGCAAAATATCGCTGAGATGCATCAGGGGCTTTGCGATAAATTAATCGCCCTGTTTGGGGCAGGCCTGCCGGAAAAAAATGTGCCAATTTTATATGGCGGGTCGGTAAATAGCCAAAATGCCGCAGATATTCTGGCGATAGATAAGGTGTCCGGTGCGCTGGTGGGCGGAGCATCGCTAGAGGCAGACGGATTTTTCGCTATTTATCAGGCGGCAATAGAAAATCGCCCCAATTAGCAAATGATTGCATTTTTTGCTTTACCAGCAGGGGCGCAATTTGTTAATTAAAGCCATCTGGTCGCAAGGCCGGGTTAATCTTTAAATTTCAAATAGACGATAGCGTTATGACAACCATCTTGCTGACGATACATATTATTATTGCTGTTGCCCTGGTCGGGACAGTGTTGTTGCAGCGCAATGAAGGCGGGGGTCTTGGTATTGGTGGCTCGGCTGGCGGCGGCTTTATGACAGCCAGAGGCACGGCTAATTTGCTGACCAAATCAACCGCTATTCTTGCCGCGCTATTTTTTGCGACCTCTATCGGTCTGGCCATTATCGCTGGTGCGGGCAGCAAACCTACCTCTATTGTGGATGAGGTGTTAAGCACAACGCCAGCCCCTGTGACTGCGCCTTCCGGGCCAGCTGTTCCAACAGGGAACTAGAAATTTTCATGTCGATGCTGTTCTGCCCCCACACCGACCAACGTTTTGAGGGGTAGCGGTGACTCGTTTTATCTTTATTACTGGCGGTGTTGTGTCTTCCCTTGGTAAAGGGCTGGGCTCTGCTGCGCTTGGGGCGTTGCTCCAGGCGCGCGGCTATAAGGTGCGTCTTCGCAAGCTTGACCCCTATTTGAATGTCGATCCCGGTACCATGTCACCTACCCAGCATGGTGAGGTGTTTGTTACCGATGATGGGGCAGAAACCGACCTTGACCTCGGCCATTATGAGCGTTTTACCGCTGTCCATACCCGCAAAACAGACAATGTGACCACTGGCCGGATTTATTCCGATGTGCTGGCAAGAGAGCGGCGCGGCGATTATCTGGGGGCTACCATCCAGGTGATTCCCCATGTGACCGATGCTATCAAGGCGTTTGTTACCAATGATTTGGATGATGAAGATTTCGTTTTATGCGAGATTGGCGGCACGGTCGGGGATATTGAATCGCTGCCTTTTCTGGAAGCTATTCGCCAATTGGGGAACGAGATGGGGCGCGATAAAACCTGTTTTGTGCATGTTACGCTGATCCCCTATATCAAGGCGGCAGGCGAGCTGAAAACAAAGCCCACTCAGCATTCGGTCAAAGAATTGCAGTCAGTTGGCATTCAGCCCGATATTCTGCTATGTCGTACCGAGCATGAGTTGCCAAAGGAACAGCGCGATAAAATCGGCCTGTTCTGTAATGTCCGCCCCGAAGCGGTGATATTGGCAGAAGATGTCAATAATATCTATGAAGTACCGCTGGCCTATCATGAACAGGGGCTGGACAGCCAAGTCTGTACCCATTTCGGCTTGCAAGGCAAAACCCCTGATTTAAGTGCCTGGCGCGATATTGCCCATAATGTCTCCAACCCCGAAGGCGAGGTCACCATTGCGATTGTGGGCAAATATACCTCGCTGCAGGATAGCTATAAATCGCTTGGCGAGGCGCTGGCACATGGCGGTATTGCCAACCGGGTAAAGGTCAATATCAAATGGCTGGATTCTGAACTTTTTGAAGTGGCAGATAAAAAAAGCTATCTGCATCATCTGGATAATGTGTCTGCTATTCTGGTGCCTGGCGGGTTTGGCCAGCGTGGCTCGGAAGGCAAGATAGAGGCTATCCGTTTTGCGCGCGAGCAAAAGTTGCCCTATTTTGGTATTTGTTTTGGTATGCAAATGGCGGTACTGGAAACAGCCCGCTCTCTTGCCGGTTTAAATGCGGCCAGCTCTACCGAATTTGGCCCTTCTTCTGAGCCGGTTGTCGGATTGATGACCGAATGGGTATCTGGCAATGAGGTTAAAACCCGTTCTGATGACGATGATTTGGGCGGAACCATGCGGCTTGGCGCGTATCCCTGTACACTGGCAGAAGGCTCGCTTGCCAAATCCCTGTATGGCGAGGAACATATTGAAGAGCGGCATCGTCACCGCTATGAGGTGAATATTGCCTATCGCGAAAAGCTGGAAGCCGCCGGATTGAAAATGTCCGGCCTGTCGCCGGACGGGCTATTGCCAGAGATTGTCGAGCGCGAAGACCATCCATGGTTTGTTGCAGTGCAGTTCCATCCGGAATTGAAATCAAAGCCATTTAGCCCGCACCCGCTTTTTGTCGGGTTTGTGGCCGCTGCCAGAGAAAAATCACGGCTTGTCTAAAGACAGGCTATCGCGTTAGATAAGCGCCTATCTAATCCTGTCGGGTATAATCCTATTGGGGGGGCATGAATATGGAAGATGTTACCATCAGAAAGGTGATTGCCGGGGCAGATGCGCCCCTGGTGCTCATCGCCGGGCCGTGCCAGATTGAGGGGCGCGACCATGCGCTGATGCATGCCGAAAAACTGGCACAAGCCGCCGCGCAAGCCGGATTTGGCTTTGTCTATAAATCCTCTTTTGACAAGGCCAACCGAACCTCGTTTGACGCCCGGCGCGGGGTTGGGCTGAATGAGGGGCTGGATATTTTAAGTGCGGTGCGCGTGTCTATCGGCTGTCCTGTCCTGACAGATGTGCATTTGCCAGAACAATGCGCGGTGGTGGCAGAGGTAGCAGATATCCTGCAAATTCCTGCCTTTTTATGCCGGCAAACAGATTTGCTGGTAGCGGCTGCCAAAACAAAGGCTGCGGTAAATATCAAAAAAGGCCAGTTTCTTGCCCCCTGGGATATGCGCCATGTCGCAGAAAAGGTTGCACAATCCGGTAATAAGCGGATTTTGCTGACTGAACGCGGAGCCAGCTTTGGCTATAATACGCTTGTCTCGGATATGCGGGCTTTGCCACAGCTGGCCGATATCGGCTTTCCGGTGATTTTTGATGCCACCCATTCTGTTCAACAGCCAGGCGGGCTGGGCGGGGCATCTGGTGGTCAGCGCGAATTTGTGCCGGTTCTGGCCAGAGCGGCAGTGGCGGTCGGCGTGCAGGGGCTGTTTATGGAAAGCCATATCGACCCGGATAATGCCCCGTCAGATGGGCCAAATATGATCCCGCTGGATCAAATGCCAGCCCTTTTGACCTCCCTTGCCAGAATTGCTGAAGCCAGCAAAGGCTAGGTAGCCTTTCATAAAAAGAGGAAAATATGTCTGAAATTATCGATATTCATGCCCGTCAAATTCTGGATAGCCGCGGCAATCCAACCGTAGAGGTGGATGTTATTCTCGAAGATGGCAGTGCCGGACGTGCAGCTGTGCCTTCCGGGGCGTCCACCGGGGCTTATGAGGCGGTAGAGCGGCGCGATGGCGATAATGGCCAATATGGCGGCAAGGGGGTGATGGGCGCGGTCTCTGCGGTCAATACCGAGATTTTTGATGCGCTATCCGGGGCGGATGCGCTGGATCAAAAACAAATTGATGCAGATTTAATCACGCTGGATGGCACAGAAAACAAATCAAGGCTGGGGGCAAATGCGATATTGGGCGTTAGCCTGGCAACGGCCAGAGCCGCTGCCATGTCGTGCCAGCTGCCCTTGTGGCGGTATCTGGGCGGGGTGCATGCCCATCTTTTGCCAGTGCCAATGATGAATATCATCAATGGCGGCGCGCATGCCGATAATGCGCTGGATGTTCAGGAATTTATGGTGATGCCAGTGGGGGCTGGCAGCTTTAGCGATGGTTTGCGGATGGGGGCAGAGATTTTTCATGCCCTGAAATCCGGCTTAAG
The DNA here is from genome assembly GCA_030835985.1 of Alphaproteobacteria bacterium. GTDB lineage: Bacteria > Pseudomonadota > Alphaproteobacteria > Puniceispirillales > Puniceispirillaceae > JADHLI01. The sequence goes on along the minus strand of JAURQT010000170.1, from coordinate 5,512 downwards.
CAAGAAAGGCCTGTCGGTTGCAGTGGGCGATGAGGGCGGCTTTGCCCCGGCCATTAACAGCACCAAAGAGGCCGCAGATGCCGTTGCAGAAGCGGTAGAGGCAGCTGGCTATGGGCTGGGACGCGATGTGGTGATCGCGCTGGATGCGGCGGCAAGCGAATTTTATCGGGACGGGAAATATCATCTGCAAGGCGAGGGGCGCGCCCTTAACAGAGCGGAAATGGTTGCGATGTGGCAATCTCTGGCAGATGACTATCCAATTGTGTCTATTGAAGACCCGCTTTCAGAAGATGACTGGCAGGGCTTTACCGCTCTGACAGCCGCCATAGGCGATAGGGTGCAAATTGTCGGGGATGATTTATATGTTACCAACCCTGTGCGCTTGCAACGCGGCATTACAGAAAAGGCCGGCAATGCGATTTTGATAAAAGTTAACCAGATCGGCACATTATCCGAGACTATGGATGCGATTTATCAGGCCAAACAGGCCGGGTTCGGGGTGATTATCTCGCACCGTTCCGGCGAGACAGAAGATAGCTTTATCGCTGATCTGTCTGTCGCTACCAATGCTGGCCAGATTAAAACCGGGTCGCTTTCCCGTTCTGACAGGCTGGCCAAATATAACCAGCTCTTGCGTATCGAAGAAGAGCTGGGGCCAATGGCCGCCTATGCGGGGGATCTGTTTGGCCGGGGATAGGCGGGCGCTTTTGCGCTGGCAGGATATATCTGGCATCATATAGCTGCCAGGATATAGCTGGCAGGATATATTAAGAAAATCCTAATAAATCCGGCGATTCGCTTTTTGCTTGACCTGGCCTGACAGATTTGATTCACTGACCGTAATCAATGGCCATTTATGGCCGATAACGCCCATCTTAAGGCAGACTGGATATGCAAGCATTTATGCGTCGCCCTTTTTCCTATGCGGGAAGTTTTCTGCTGATCGGGACCCTCATCGTATTTTTTGGATTTCACACCATTGCTGGCGAGCGCGGATTGCTGGCACGAAGTGGCCTTGACCGCGAGATATTGATGGCACAAGAAGAGCTGGCCTTGCTGAACAAGCAAAATAATCTGATGGAAAGCCGCATTCGGCTGCTTCGGGCAGGGGCGATAGATGCTGATATGCTGGCCGAAACAGCGCGCGCCCAATTAGGGCTTTATTCCGAAAATGATGTCATAATTACAATTGATATGGATAAATTGAAATTTTAATATAAATCATATATTAACTATATTTCAGTTTATTCCAAAAATATTCAATAAAAACAATTCAATAAAATTGTTGCAAAAATAAAAAATCTTGTGCCATTCTAACTGTCAAACGGGGAAAGCCCCTGTCATGTTCAGTATAGAGGAAGGCAAGATGGCTGGCAAAGTAGCTGAGAGCAAAAAGTCCGAGCGCAAGCGGGGACGTCCCCCGAAATCCATTATCAATGACAACCGTCTGCCGATGCGATGCTGGAAATATATCGCCAGATGGTGCTGATCCGCCGTTTTGAAGAAAAGGCTGGCCAGCTTTATGGTATGGGGCAAATTGGCGGTTTTTGCCATCTCTATATCGGCCAGGAAGCGGTCGTGGTCGGAATACAATCTGTTGCCCGGCCGGAAGATTCGGTTGTCACCTCTTATCGCGATCATGGTCATATGCTGGCCTGTGATATGGATGCCGGCGGCGTGATGGCCGAGCTGACAGGCCGAAAGGATGGCTATTCGCGTGGCAAGGGCGGCTCTATGCATATGTTCAGCCGCGAGAAAAATTTCTATGGCGGGCATGGGATTGTGGCCGCACAAGTCCCGATCGGGGCAGGTCTGGCCTTTGCCCATAAATACACGGGCGATGGCGGGGTGAATATGGCCTATCTGGGCGATGGTGCGGCCAATCAGGGACAGGTCTATGAAACCTTTAATATGGCCGCCTTGTGGAGCTTGCCGGTTATTTTTGTGATAGAAAATAATCAATATGGCATGGGGACATCTGTTTCCCGCGCGGCCGCAGGCCAGGAGCTGGCCGATAGAGGCAAAGCCTATGGTATTCCAGGCATACAGGTAGACGGGATGGATGTTTTGGCGGTGCGCTCTGCGGCAGAAGAAGCCCTTGCCCACTGCCGTGCTGGCAAGGGGCCTTATATTCTGGAAATGAAAACCTATCGCTATCGTGGCCATTCCATGTCTGACCCGGCCAAATATCGTACCCGTGAAGAAGTGGATGCCATGCGCAAGCAACATGACCCGATCGAACAATTGCGCGATGTGTTACTGCGCGAAGGGGCAGAAGAGGCACAATTAAAAGAGCTGGATCAACAGGTAAAGAAAATTGTTGGTGATGCAGCTGATTTTGCGCTGGCCAGCCCCGAGCCGGATGCCAGCGAACTGTACACAGATATTATTGTCGCCTGAAAAAGCGGACAGCAGGAGAAATAGGAATATGGCTATTGAAATTAAAATGCCCGCTTTATCGCCTACCATGACCGAAGGCCGGCTATCGCGCTGGCTGGTGGGGACAGGCGATAAGGTTGCATCGGGCGATGTAATCGCTGAAATTGAAACCGATAAGGCCACGATGGAAGTGGAAGCGATTGATGAAGGCACCATCGGGGCTATCCATGTCCAGGAAGGCACAGATGGCGTAGCCGTTGGCGCGGTTATCGCAACATTGCTTGAAGAGGGCGAAACAGAACTGCCCGCCCCGTCTGCTGCGCCTGTAGCTGCTGAGGCTGCACCTGAAACAGTGGAAACTGCACCAGAGACAGCACCGGAGATAGCACCGGAAACAGCGGTATCAGAGCCTGTGCCTGCGGGCATACCGGCCACTGTGGCTGCCCCTGCTTCAACCCCTGTGGGTGCAAATCCGGACTGGCAGGGCCCAACGCGCACCATGACGGTCAGGGAAGCCTTGCGCGATGCGATGGCTGAGGAAATGCGCCGGGATGAGCGGATTTTTGTGATGGGCGAAGAGGTTGCAGAATATCAGGGCGCGTACAAGGTTACCCAGGGGTTGTTGGAAGAATTTTCAGCAAAAAGGGTTATTGATACCCCCATTACCGAACATGGTTTTGCCGGATTGGGTGTTGGGGCTGCCTTTGGGGATTTACGGCCTGTTATTGAATTTATGACCTTTAATTTTTCGATGCAGGCGATTGACCATATTATCAATTCTGCGGCGAAAACCCTGTATATGTCCGGCGGTCAGATGGGCTGTCCGATTGTGTTCAGAGGGCCAAATGGCGCGGCCAGCCGGGTGGCGGCCCAGCATTCGCAATGCTATGCCAGCTGGTATGCCCATTGTCCGGGTCTAAAGGTGGTATCGCCCTGGTCTGCGGCCGATGCAAAAGGCCTGTTAAAGGCGGCTATTCGCGACCCGAACCCGGTGATTTTCCTGGAAAATGAAGTGATGTACGGGCAAAGTTTTGACGTGCCGGAAGCCGAGGACTGGGTTGTGCCAATTGGCCGGGCAAATATAGTGCGCCCCGGCAGCGATGTTACCATCACCGCTTTTTCCATTATGGTCGGCAAGGCACTGGAAGCTGCCGATGCGCTGGCTTCTGTGGGGATTGATGCCGAAGTGATTGATTTGCGCAGTTTGCGCCCGCTGGATAGTGAAACCATTCTGGCGTCTGTTAAAAAGACCGGACGGATGATTTCCTGTGAGGAAGGCTTTCCATTTGCCGGTATCGGTGCAGAGCTGGCCATGCAGGTGATGGAAGGGGCGTTTGACTATCTGGATGCCCCGGTAATGCGGATAACCGGCAAGGATGTGCCAATGCCCTATGCCGCTAATCTGGAAGCATTGGCCTTGCCACAAATCACCGATATTGTCGAAGCCGGCAAAGCGGTATGCTATCGCTCGGGAGGGCAGTAAAATGGCGGTAAAAATCCTTATGCCGGCTCTATCGCCAACCATGACAGATGGCACATTGGCACGCTGGCTTGTAGCTGAAGGCGATAAGGTGCGTTCAGGCGATGTCATCGCAGAAATTGAAACCGATAAGGCGACCATGGAAGTGGAAGCTCTGGATGACGGGATAATCGCTAAAATTATCGTCGCAGAAGGCAGCCAGAATGTTGCGGTAAATGCGCTGATAGCGGTTCTGGCCGAAGAGGACGAGGATGTATCTGAAGCCGCAAAGATAGCCGAGGGGGCAGAAGCTGTTCCTGCTCCGGCTACACCTGCTCCGGCACCAAAGGCTGAAGCTGTTCAGGCTGCTGCTAACCCGGCACCTGCTACCCCGGCACCCGCCTCCTTGCCAGCACCGGCGGTATCACAAGGCAAGGTTCGGGTTTTTGCCAGCCCACTGGCACGGCGTATTGCCGGGGATGCAGGTCTGGATATATCTGCTGTAAAGGGAACAGGCCCGCATGGCCGGATTATTCGCGCCGATGTGGAAGAAGCCCTGGCCAAAGGCGCATCTGCGCCTGTTGCGGCTGTCGCGGCGGCTGGCACATTAGCGCAATCTGAACGGTTTGAGCCGCATAATGCGATGCGCCGGGTCATTGCTGAACGCCTGCAACAATCCAAACAGACCGCCCCGCATTTCTATCTGACAGTGGAATGTGAAATCGATACATTGCTGCAGGCCAGAAAGGCATTGAATGAAGCCGCCCCTGAAGGGGTGAAAATTTCTGTCAATGATATGGTGGTAAAGGCCGCCGCCGCCGCCCTTATTGCTGTTCCAGAGGTCAATGGTTATTTTGAAGCAGAGGGATGCCGCTATTTCAGTGATGCCGATATCTGTATCGCGGTTGCGGTAGATGGCGGTCTGGTTACCCCTGTTATCCGCTCTGCCAACCATCTTGGCCTGTCCGCTATTGCCAGCACATCTGCTGATCTGGCCAAACGTGCCCGCGATAACCAGCTTGACCCGTCTGAATATAGCGGCGGGACATTTACTATCTCTAATCTGGGTATGTTCGGGATCAGGGAGTTTGCCGCTGTTATTAATCCGCCGCAAGCCGCTATCCTGGCTGTCGGGGTAGGCGAAAAGCGGCCGGTAGTGCGCGGCGATGCACTGGCGGTTGCCACGGTGATGAGCGTGACCCTGTCAGCCGATCACCGTATTGTGGATGGCGCGGTTGGGGCTAAATGGCTGCAAGCCTTTAAAGGGGCAATCGAAAACCCGGTGACAATGCTGTTGTAAGCAGGCCCGCCTCAGGCAAACCTCAAAAAGGGATAAAGGTGTAAACCTATGCAAATGAAATCTTTTGATATTGTGGTGATCGGCGGCGGGCCAGGCGGTTATGTGGCCGCTATTCGGGCCAGCCAGCTGGGAAAATCGGTCGCGGTTATCGAGCGTGAGCATTTGGGCGGTATCTGTCTGAATTGGGGCTGTATCCCGACCAAAGCCTTACTGCGTGCCGCAGAAATGCGTCATAATCTGGCACATATGGGCGATTTCGGGATAGAGGTGACAGGCGAGGTAAAGGTCAATCTGGAAAAAGTGGTCAGCCGTTCGCGTAAAGTTGCCGCCCGCCTTTCTTCGGGGGTCGCGCATTTGCTGAAGAAAAACAAGGT
>JAURQT010000169.1 GCA_030835985.1 Alphaproteobacteria bacterium | reverse complement strand
TTCTTTTTGTAACCGCGCACAAAAAAACGGCCAGAAAATTCTGGCCGCCTTTTTGATTTTTTTTAGATAGGACAGAGGCGTCTTAGAAGCCGCCCATACCGCCCATACCGCCCATGCCGCCCATATCAGGGGCACCGCCAGCTGGCTTAGGTTCATCCTTTTCAGCGACCATGGCTTCGGTTGTGATCAGCAGGCTGGCCACAGAAGCGGCATTTTGCAGAGCAGAACGCACAACCTTGGTCGGGTCAATAACGCCCGCCTTGATAAGGTCGGTAAATTCACCTGTCTGTGCATTATAGCCCAGCTTGGCATCTGTGCTTTCCATCAGCTTGCCGACAATGACTGCGCCTTCTGCCCCGGCATTAGAGGCGATCTGGCGAGCCGGTGCTTGCAATGCCTGACGGATAATATTGATACCAACTGTCTGGTCATTATTTTCAGCCTTTAGCTTTTCCAGACCGGAAATTGCCTTGACCAGCGCAGAACCACCGCCTGGTACAATGCCTTCCTGTACCGCAGCGCGGGTCGCGTGCATCGCATCATCCACACGGTCTTTACGCTCTTTTACTTCAACCTCGGTTGCACCGCCAACACGGATAACCGCCACACCGCCAGCCAGTTTGGCCAGACGCTCATGCAGCTTTTCCTTGTCATAATCTGAAGTGGTTTCTTCAGCTTGTGCGCGGATTTGGTTGCAACGTGCCTCGATATCATCCTTGGCACCTGCCCCATCCACGATGGTAGTGTCTTCTTTGGTGATTTCGACACGCTTGGCTGTGCCCAGCATTTCCAGCGTAACCGTATCCAGCTTGATGCCAATCTCTTCTGAGATCACCGTACCATTTGTCAGGATAGCAATATCTTCCAGCATGGCTTTACGACGGTCACCAAAACCAGGTGCCTTTACAGCGGCTACTTTCAGACCGCCACGCAGACGGTTAACTACCAATGTTGCCAATGCTTCGCCTTCGATATCTTCGGCAATGATCAGCAATGGACGACCAGACTGCACAACTTTTTCCAAAATAGGCAGCATGTCCTGAAGGTTGGACAGCTTCTTTTCGTGCAGAAGAATATAAGGGTCTTCCAGAGTGGCGCGCATTTTTTCAGCGTCGGTCACAAAGTAGGGTGACAGATAGCCACGGTCAAACTGCATACCTTCGACCACATCCAGTTCTGTTTCCAGGCTCTTGGCTTCTTCTACCGTGATAACGCCTTCATTACCGACTTTTTCCATCGCTTCTGCGATCATCTTGCCGATATCGCTTTCGCCATTGGCAGAAATAGTCCCTACCTGCGCTACTTCATCCGATGTAGTGATTTTCTGTGACTGGGCTTCCAGTGACTTCACCACTGAATCAACCGCCAGGTCGATACCGCGCTTCAGATCCATCGGGTTCATGCCAGCCGCAACAGCCTTTGCCCCTTCCTGGGCAATCGCTTGTGCCAGAACAGTTGCGGTTGTGGTGCCATCGCCGGCGGTATCATTTGCTTTTGAAGCCACTTCGCGAACCATTTGCGCGCCCATATTCTGGAACTTGTCCGCCAGTTCGATGTCTTTTGCAACGGTCACACCGTCTTTGGTAATTCTTGGGGCGCCAAATGCCTTGTCCAGAACAACGTTCCGGCCTTTAGGGCCCAGAGTTACCTTTACTGCATTGGCCAGGATATCCACGCCTTCCATCATGCGGGTGCGGGCATCTGAGCCGAATTTTACGTCTTTTGCAGCCATTTTATTTTCCTTTATTTCAATAAAATTTGCGTGATTTCAATCAAGAGGGGGTTAGCCAATGATGCCCATAATATCTGATTCTTTCATAATCAGATAATCTGTGCCATCCAGCTTAATTTCTGTACCCGACCATTTGCCGAACAGAATGATATCGCCCTCTTTCACATCTAGAGGGGTAATCTTGCCCTGCTCATCGCGTGCGCCAGATCCAACAGAGATAACTTTGCCCTGCATTGGCTTTTCCTTGGCAGTGTCAGGAATAATAATCCCGCCTGCGGTTTTTTCTTCTGATTCTTCGCGCTGTACCAGAACGCGATCATGAAGCGGCCGAAATTTCATGCCATAGCCTCCAAAAATAAAATTAGTTGTTGTTTATTCCTCATATCTGGCACTCTGTTTGATGGAGTGCCAGACAACCTCGCGCTATAGGTGGGGGGTATGCAGGTTTCTGTCAAGAGAGGAACAGGAAAAAAGAATAATTTTTTTAGCGCCGGATAGTAAAACACTGGCACCCACCGGCAAAAGATGCGGCAAATTAACGCTTTTCTGCGGTTTTTGCTTTTTCTTTTGCCGCGCAACCTTTAATCGATAACGCCAATATTCTATATAATTACCAAACCGGGGCAAGGCGAGGCGATCAGCTTTTCTTTATCCTGATATGTAATAAAACGGGATTCTGAAAAGAAAGTCTGGACATTAAATGCCTGCAAAACTGACCCCTTCACTATCAGATAGTCCGCCAATGGCGATTGTGCGCTGGCTGGTTTTCATGACCGTAATGGTGGGGTTGATGGTCATTATTGGCGGCATCACCCGGCTGACCGAAAGCGGCCTGTCCATGGTGGAATGGCGACCCCTAATTGGCGCACTTCCCCCGCTTAGCGAGGCCGAATGGCAGCGTGTTTTCCAGCTCTATCAGACCTCTCTTGAATTTCAGGAGATTAATTCCGATATGGATATGGCCGGCTTTAAGACGATTTTTTTCTGGGAGTATTTTCACCGCTTGTGGGGGCGCTTGCTGGGGATATGTTTTTTCCTGCCGCTATTGTATTTCTGGCTACGCGGGCAAATCCCGGCCGGCTATAAATTGCCCTTGACAGGTCTGTTATTTCTGGGCGGTTTTCAGGGCGTTGTTGGCTGGTGGATGGTCACCTCCGGGCTGGTAGATAATCCGGCTGTCTCGCAATATCGGCTGGCCAGCCATCTCAGCGTTGCCCTTATCATCTTTGCCGGCCTTGTCTGGACAGCGGCTAATTTACGATTTGGGCGAGCCCCCCTGCCGGGCGGACATACTCTGGCCACGCTTGGGCTGGTTGGGTTAACCATTTTGGCAGGGGCTTTTGTGGCGGGGATGGATGCTGGCTTGCTCTATAATGAATATCCGCTGATGGGCGATGGGCTTATCCCTTATGAATATGGGGAAAAAGGGATGTGGGATGCGTTTGAAAACCCGGCCTCTGCCCAGTTTCATCATCGCTGGATAGCGGTTCTTGCTGTCATCGCGGTCATTGGCCTGATACGCAAGCTCTATAAGACAGGGCAAAATAGGCTGGCCAATGCATTGGGGGCTATTGTTTTTATCCAGTTTGGGCTTGGCCTGACCACCTTGTTGCTGGGCGTGCCTGTATGGGCAGGTGCATTGCATCAAACAGGGGCGGTTTTATTACTGGCCGCAACCTTGCTGGCCGCTCACAGATTAGGGGCAGCCAGCTAGAGCCGCAAAAAATCCTTCTCCGGCCTTCAGGTTTTAGGCAGTTGTTTGCGGATATGTAATTCGCGTAACGCTGTTTCATCTACCTCGGATGGTGCATTCATCATCAAATCCTCTGCCTTGCCATTCATCGGGAAGAGGATAACTTCGCGAATATTAGGCTCATCAGCGATGAGCATCACCATCCGGTCAATACCAGGGGCTATCCCGCCATGTGGCGGTGCGCCAAATTTAAAGGCACTGATCATGCCGGAAAACTGCTTGTCCACCACTTCTGCGCCATAGCCGGCAATTTCAAAGGCACGATACATTACCTCTGGCAAATGGTTTCGAATAGCCCCGCTTGATAATTCCACCCCGTTACAGACCAGGTCATATTGCCATGCCTTGATGGTCAGCGGATCCTGATTATTCAGCGCATCCATACCGCCTTGTGGCATGGAAAACGGATTATGCGAAAATTCAATCTTGCCAGTTTTTTCATCCAGCTCATACATTGGGAAATCAACAATCCAGCAGAATTTAAACAGATTTTCATCAATTAAATTTTGCTCCTGAGCGATACGCACCCGTGCCTTGCCGGCCAGGCTGGCCGCCTCTAAGGCTGGGGCGCAGGCAAAAAATACCGCATCGCCATCTGTGACGCCAAGCTGCTGTTTAATCTGCTCGGCTTTTTCTGCCCCCAGGGCTTTGGCGACCGGCCCTCTGGCTTCGCCATCGCCATAGATGATATAGCCCATGCCAGGCGCACCTTCGCCTTGTGCCCAGCTATTCATGCGGTCGGCGATGGCCCGGCTGCCACATTTAGGGCCGGGGATAGCGCGTACCACCGCCCCTTTTTCGATATTTTTGGCAAAAATAGAAAAATCTGACCCCCGGAAAATATCGGTCACATCACAAATTTCCAGCGGAATACGCAAATCCGGCTTATCGCTGCCATATTTCAACATCGCCTCATCAAAGGGGATATGCACAAAATCGGGGTCGATTTTTTTATCTGAAAATTCTTCAAACACGCCTTTAACCACGGGCTCAACAGCAGCAAACACATCTGCCTGCTCAACAAAGCTCATCTCCAGATCAAGCTGGTAAAATTCGCCCGGGCTGCGATCTGCCCGGCTATCTTCATCTCTGAAACAGGGGGCAATCTGGAAATATTTATCAAAGCCGGAGACCATGATCAGCTGTTTGAATTGTTGCGGGGCTTGTGGCAGGGCATAAAACTTGCCCGGATGCAATCTGGCCGGAACCAGAAAATCACGCGCCCCTTCTGGCGAGGAAGCGGTCAAAATAGGGGTTTGAAACTCTGTAAAGCCAAGGGCGACCATGCGCTGGCGGATAGACTGGATGATTTTCGCCCGTAGCATGATATTGGCGTGCGGGCGCTGGCGGCGCAAATCCAGATAGCGATAGCGCAAGCGCACTTCCTCGCCTGAATCCTCCTCCGAATTTACCTGCAAGGGCAATGTATCTGCGGCAGATTGCAGCTCAAGCGCGGCAATCTGAACCTCGATTTCCCCGGTGGCGAGCGCTTTATTTACCGTATCTTCGCTTCTGGCACGCACCTCGCCGGTGATGGTGATAACCGATTCATTGCGAAGCTGTTCTGCTGCGCCAAAGGCACTGTCGGTGCTATCGACCACACATTGGGTCAAACCATAATGATCGCGCAAATCAATAAAAACGACCCCGCCATGATCGCGTTTGCGATGCACCCAGCCGGAGAGCTTTACTGTTTGTCCGATATCTGCATGGCTCAACGCGCCACAATTATGGGTTCGATAAACATGCATCCGCAAGAACTCCTTTTAATCAAAAATGCCCGCTAGAACCTGACAGGCGGCAGTATGCACCAAAATGATGAAACTTCAAGTCGGTAAGCACCTGCCAGCCAATAATCTTCTGTCAGGCTGGCCTGTTTCGGCCGGTACGCCGGCGGCGGCGCTCGCGCCCATCTGTGCTATTTGCTGAAGGGGCTTGTGGCACATCTTTCCAGGCCACCCCCAGCCGTTTTTCAATCTCTTCTTTAGATGGGGCGGGTGATTTATCTGTATTATCCAGTGCGGCGCGCATCGCGCCCAGATGCTCAGAGCTGGTGCCGCAACATCCGCCAATAATCCGCACCCCCAAATCACGGGCAATCACCGCATATTCTGCCATCAGCTCTGGTGTGCCATGATAGTGAATTTCCCCATCCACATAGGCAGGAATACCGCAATTGCCCTTGGCGATCACAAATCTGTCCTGTTGCTGGCGGTCAAAATAAGAAACAGAATCGATCAATTCAGCTGGCCCGATACCGCAATTTGCGCCAAACCCTTGCACATCTATCTCGGCAGCAAAATCTGAATAATCCTTGGGCTTTACCCCCATCATTGACCGGCCTGCTGTATCAAAGGTCATGGTAGCCATGACTGGCAAGCCGGTTTTTTTTGCCGCAATGGCCGCAGCGCGCACCTCTTCCAGAGAGGACATGGTTTCAATCCAGAGCATATCAACCCCCCCTTTGGCGAGGGCTTCTGCCTGTTCGCTAAAGGCCGCTTCTGCATCGATATCGGTAAGCATCCCAAGCGGGGCAAAAAGCTCGCCTGTGGGCCCGATAGACCCTGCTACCAGGACAGGACGAGGGGTGGCATCGGCAACCTTTCTGGCCAGAGAGGCCGCCGCCAGATTAAGCTCTGCTACCCGTGTTTCGCTTTGATGAAGTTTTAGCCGGAAAGACGTGCCGCCAAAGGAATTTGTCAGGATTATATCGCTGCCCGCATCAATAAATTGCTGATAAAGAGCCGTGATCGCCTCGGGGCGTTCGACATTCCATAATTCCGGGGGATAACCTGTTTCCAGACCGGCTTTAAACAGGTTTGTTCCGGTTGCTCCATCTGCCAGCAACACGCCGCGCGCGGCAGCCAATTCATCTAAACTTGTTTTCATCCCTGCACTCTGGCCTTTTGCGTGGCAGAATGTTGCCGCGCGGTTTTTCGGCGGACAATCCCTGTTTGGTTTGCCCGCCTTTGTTTAAGTTCTGCTAATAGCTGATGCTGTTCTGCCCCGTCCATGGCTGGCCAACGGGCAATTTCCTGGCGGGTGCGAAAACAGCCCTTACAGGTCTGGCTAACGGTATCTATCTGGCAAATGCTGATACAGGGCGAAGGTATTTTTTCCATTTTTTCGCATTAGCCTTAAGTTGCTCAAAAAAATCGGTTACGCAGCCGCACTATCGCCTTTATCTTCTTCTGTTTCATTGCTTGCCGCAAGACAATTTGCAACAAATTTGCGCGACGCATCAGACATGGCGGTGTCTTCTGAAATCCATAACAGATTATTATGCTCGGCCAACACACCGGCGGACTTTAACGCCTCGCCATCAATGTCTTTATCGATTTCAGCGACCAGATCAATAGCATTGCCCTGTACCAGAACCGGCATATTCTCCCGCATAAAAGCGCGGATAATGCGCGAGGCGTGCAACTCGTCAGACAAAACAGAAATATGCTGCTCGCCTGATGGAATAACCAGACCATCATAATCAACAGCCAATGTTTCAGATAGCTGGGCATCCACAGGATAGGACATGCCTGCCTTATCACCATTGCGGCCATGTGCCAGACCCGCCCCCGGGGCGATCACCTTCAGGCGCGCATTAATGGCCAGCAACATTTTCTGGATTTCAATAAAGCGGGCTTCATCAAAACCATTAGCTACCATAATCGCGATTTTCTTGTCTGAAAGTGTTGTCGTGGCCATCGGGGGGGTTCTCCTTAGTTTGTGTCGCTCTCAAATTGACCCTTTTTCATCTATTTACCGCCGGGCGCTTTCTGCTGCTTGGATAAAACAGATACCCCAGCAAAGCTGGGAAATAACATCCCTGGCTGACCCCAAAAATATCTGCCGATTTGCACAGATAATGCCAAGCGGCATAAAAAAGACGCCCGGATAGTTTTTTTTAAGAGGTGTAGAAGCGTTGGATTAAAAGGGTTTCACTGTCAAAATTCTTTGAAGGGGGTCATAGCCTTTATTGACGCGAATTTCAAGTCTTTTATCACCGCATAAGATAGATATCACAAAAAACTGCCTAATATTTAAGCTGTGCAGACCCCCCTCCTTTTGGGTCATCCGTTTGTATCAGCCCCTATCCCTCAGAAGGGGAAACATCGCCCCTATATTGCAGATAGGCTTATAAATGACATTGTTAAATGTCCTGACAGGCCAGGGGGGATATGCTGATGCCAAACAAGATACAGCCTTTCATTTCATCTGCGATAGTGCTGGTATTATCGGGATGTATGGGCGGTAATAATGGGTCAGCATCGCCCCCCATGACAGCAGATATCCGAACCGATCAGCTATATGCCAATATCGCTGCCACCCCGAACCAGCTTTATGCCGGTTTTGCGATTGATACAGATAACCCTGTTATTTCCAGCTATACAGGCCAAACAGCGTTAAACAGCTTTTTGGCAAAACAGCCCGACATTTCTGAATTTAATCGTCTGGCCAGCCCGCCTGAATATGTAAGCGGTGCCTGGATAAAAGGGACAGGCGCCAATTTGAATATGATTGATGAGGGCAGCAGTTTTGTTGAAAATGGTAAATATTTCCTTTGGGGTTATCTAAGTGAGAGTCTGCCCCAAACAGCGTCTCTTAGCTATGATATGCACGCCAGGTGGCGGTGTACGGGATGCAGCAATCCATCTGGCACCGCCTCTGGCACACTTCTCTTGAATCTGGCTAAAAATCAGGCTGAATTTTCCCTGGATAGCGGGGAATTTTCCCTTCGCACTGCACTGGAATTCAGCCAAAAAAACCAGCTGCAAAGACATACCGGCAGCGATAGCAAGGTTCGTGTAAAAGACAAGAACGTACAGATGGACAAGCTGGCCGTGCGCGGCGGTATCTTTGGCCCGGAAGGCCAGAATGCCGGACTGGTTTTTGGCTTTCACAACACAGATACAAAGGTCACTGGCATCGCAACGGGTCAGCGAAAATAGATGACCCTTTCAAGCATTTATCCAGGCACAGGCTTTATCCAGGTGCAGGCTTTATCCAGGTGCAGAAAAGAAAAACGACCCGATAGGGAAATGGAGCGGGCGACGGGGTTCGAACCCGCGACCTCAAGCTTGGGAAGCTTGCGCTCTACCAACTGAGCTACACCCGCAATTCCTGACCCCAAGCTAGGCTGGATATCTGCTTTCTGTCAAGAAAAATGCCTGTTTTCCAGTCAAAGATATCTATTTACCCGCAACAGGCAATGCTGGACGGAAATGATCTCTTGCTCTAAGACTAGCGTATAGAAAGGCGGTTAAAAAATAACCGGCTACATGATGATATGCACGGCTACCCCCCATTTTATGTAAGGGCAAGCACGCAACAGGCTAAAACAATGAACAGGACCAGGCTATGACACCTTATGACACCGCGCAGGATGAGGAACAAATTTCTGCTACAAATAAATCTGAGGTGATGCGCCCATCACGCGCCGAAGCGGAAGCCGCTGTGGAAACTTTGCTGCGCTGGGCAGGCGATGATCCGGGCCGTGAAGGGCTGATAGATACCCCTGCCAGAGTGGCGCGCGCCTATGAGGAATTTTTCTCCGGCTATGCCGATAATCCCGAAGAAATGCTGGCCCGTACTTTTGAAGAGGTAGAGGGCTATGATGATATGGTAATGCTGCGCGATATTTCGCTGCAATCGCATTGTGAACATCATATGGTACCTATTTTAGGCAAAGCCCATATTGCCTATTTGCCGGACAGGCGGGTGGTGGGTATATCAAAACTTGCCCGCGTGCTGGACAGTTTCGGGCGCAGATTGCAAACCCAGGAAACCATGACCGCACAAGTGGCAAGTGCTATTCAAAACGCGCTGAAACCGCTTGGTGTGGCGATATTGGTAGATGCCCAGCATCAATGCATGACCACCAGGGGCGTGAAAAAAACAGATGTCTCTATGGTAACTACGCGTTTTACAGGTGTGTTTAAAGATCAGGCAGATTTGCGCGCGCGTTTCTATCAGCAAATTAATCTGCGCTAGGATGATTTATCTGTCTTTTTTATCAAAACTGGACAGATAGACCATTTTCAGCCTATAAATCAGGTCATTATTGCCAGATAGATCAGGATATTTCTGCTCTATGGCGACCATAAATGATTGAGGCTGCAGTTCTTACATGCAGGCAACCCCTGTCTTACATATTCTCGGCCTGCTTCTGGCGTTTCTGGCGTGTGCGATGCTCGTGCCAATGGGCATCGATCTGTATTATGGCGATCCGAACTGGCAAGCCTTTGCCGTAGCCGCGATGATGACAGGTTTTATTGGCGGCTCTTTATGGCTGGCCAATCGGCAAAAGGAAACGGCCGATCTCGGTCTGAAAGAAGCCTTTCTTCTAACCAATGGCGCTTGGGTATCTATCGCAATATTCGGGGCATTGCCACTTTATTTTTCTTCTTTATCGCTGAGTGTGACGGACGCATTTTTTGAATCCATGTCCGGCATCACCACAACCGGCTCTACCATCCTGACCTCGATAGAAGCGGCCTCAAAAGGGGTGCTTATCTGGCGCGCTTTGCTGCAATGGCTGGGCGGGGTCGGCATTATTGTGATGGCACTGGCTGTCTTGCCGATGCTGTCGGTTGGCGGGATGCAGCTGTTTAAAACAGAAACCTTTGATACAGCCGATAAGGTTATTCCGCGTGCTGCACAATTAGCCGGCGGTATCTTTGCGGTTTATACCGGGCTGACCCTTTTGTGGACTTTTATGCTAACGCTGGCCGGAATGCCGGGATTTGATGCGCTGGCCCATGCGATGACAACGCTGGCAACCGGGGGATATTCGACCAAAACCGCATCCATCGGCGCTTTTGACTCGCAAGCGATAGAGCTCATCATCATAGCCGGTATGATAACCGGCAGCCTGCCATTTGTGCATTATCTATCGCTGACCAGAGGGGGGTGGAAAGCCCTTTCAGAAGACCCGCAAGTGCGCTGGTTCATGTTGCTGACCTTATTGGTGATAGCGGCCATCACCTTTAATTTGCATCAGGGCGGGGAAAGCTGGAGCTCGGCTCTGCGCCTGTCGGCCTTTAATGCGGTATCGGTTATCACCGGCACGGGCTATGGCAGTGCAGATTTCGCCCTCTGGGGCAGTTCTGCGACCACAATTTTGCTGATTTGCATGTTTATTGGCGGCTGTGCCGGATCGACCACTTGCGGTATTAAAATGTTTCGCCTGCAAGTATTGGCCGCCACGATTAAGGTTCAAATGACACGTTTGCTGCGCCCGCATGCGGTTGTGCTGGCCTATTATAACAAGCGCCCGGTACCTGAAAATATTATGGATGCGGTAATGGGCTTTTTCTATCTCTACATATTGTGTTTTGTGGTCTTGACCCTGTTGCTTGGCATGTTTGGGCTGGATTTTGAAACCGCGCTGTCCGGGGCGGCGACGTCCATTTCAAATGTGGGGCCTGGCCTGGGCGAGGTTATTGGCCCGTCTGGCGCGTTTAGCAGCCTGCCAGCGGGGGCAAAATGGGCCATGTGTTTTGGCATGTTGCTTGGACGGCTGGAACTGTTTACCGTTCTGGTAATGTTAAATCCGGTATTCTGGCGGCGTTAAAAGCGGATAAGACCGTTACTGGCCTTAATCTCCTTGGCCGCTTGCTGATTTATCAGCTCAACCGCCTCTACCATCACTTCTCTTATGATGATATCACGCTCATTCGGGGTGGCGGTTTCCTTGATGGTGCGCGAGGCGGTCGCGCCCAAATCGATAATGGCCTGCTTGCCGCCAACAGGCTGTATCCATAACAGCTTTGCCTTGATATCAGCCCTTACCATCACTTCTTGATTGTCTTTGAACAGATCGACCAGCTTTTCGCTTTTTGGCAGAGCGGTTTGCTTGACACTTGCCTGAGAGATATCCAGAACTACCTCGCCCGAGCCGCCAACAGGTACCAGAACCCGGCTGCCCCAATCCACCAGCATACTCGATAAATTGGGCGCTAGCGTATGCTCGATATAGGGTGGTTCCATCGGCATATTCCAGTTTTCGATGATTTCCATCTTTCGGGCATCCAGGCGAAGAGATTGAAAATCGACTGTCTCATAATCCGGCAATATTGTCTTTTCTGCACGGCTCATACAGCCGCTTAACAGTACCGAACTTGCCAACAGGATAACAGGAAGTGATTTGAAAAATCTGGATAAATTCTGCGTCATCGCCGACACCTTTCATCAAATCTGGCCATAATTGCCGATAGTTAGCCTAATGATAGCGCAGTCCAGCAAAAAATGAAGCAAAAACGACATCTACCATCTGTCAGACTGGCTATAGGCGCTTCAGGATTGGGCGGAAACAAACTGCGCCAGCGGATAGGCGCGGTTCACCTTGCAGAACTCGCATGCTACCTGTAACTGCCCATTTTCGTCGCAAAGCTCGCGCAGCTGGTCATCGCTCAGCCCGGATAATACCTGCTCCACTTTCTCAGCAGAACAGCGACAGCTATCGATAATCGGGCGCGGTGTTTGCAGATGGATATTCTGGCTATGGAACAGGCGATAGAGCAACTCGGACGGGCTCAGTTCAAGATTGAGCATCTCGTCTCTGGTGACAGAGGACATCATCACCATCGCGGTATGCCATTCATCGGCCAGCTCTTCTGTGCTCAGGCTGGCATGTTGCCCGCCCTCGCCCGCAATTTGCTGCAGAAATAGTGCCGAGCTATGCCAGCCATCTGCCTTTTGACTGGCAGCGGTAATTATTTGGGCGGCCAGCTGTTCGGAATTTTTAAACCAGGCGATTGCACAATCGCCTAAATGGCTACCTTCCAGCTCGACAATCCCCTGATAGCGATGAGCTTCATCACCCAGCGCCGCATCCTGATCCACTGTAAATGCCATATAGCCGCCGCCCATTAAACGCGGCAAAATAGCGGGCTCTGTCGGGGGGATATCGGCCAGTTTTTCTGCATCAAACGCCGCATAGGCGCGCATCGCCCCGGCAGAAGTGACATCGGCAAATAATGTTTGCACCGCCCCGTCGCCCTTTGCCTGAAGGGTAAATACCCCGTCAAATTTCAAAGTGGTGGAAAGGCAGGCTGCAAGGCTCATCGCCTCGGCACACAGCTCATTTATCGCCGCCGGATAGTCATGGCGTGCCAAAATCGCCTGACAGGGACGGGTTAATCTGGCAAACCGGCCACGCACCAGAGGGGTTTTATTTTCCGAATTATTGCCCGTTAAATAAAATGGCTGAACCATACCATCTGCGATATCAGACATTTTTATTTCCGCCCCTTTATCCCCGTTCATATCTGCCCTCATTCCCTGTCATCACATAAAAGTGCGGATTAAAAATTCTCACTGATAATATGTGCCATAATCGCCTTTTGGGCATGCAGGCGGTTTTCTGCTTCATCAAATACCGCAGATTGCGGGCCATCAATCACCTCGGCCTCTACTTCTTGTCCGCGTATCGCTGGCAGGCAATGCAGAAAAATAGCGTCCGGCTGGGCTTTTTCCATCAATTTTGTTGTGGCTTTAAAGGGCTGCATATCGCGCTCGCGCGAGCCGTGCTCATCGCCCATTGATACCCACACATCGGTAACAATCGCGCTGGCATCTGTGGCCGCGGCCACCGGATCTTCGGTCAGGGTGATATTCGCACCCTTTGCCCGTGCCCATGCCAGCAAGGCTGCAGGCGGGCGATAGGCTTCAGGGCCTGCCAGCCATAATTCAAAGCCAAAGAGCGCGGCAGCCTCTATCCAGCTATTAGCGACATTATTGCCATCGCCCAGCCAGCAGATTTTTATCCCTTTCAAACTGCCCAGACGTTCCAGAATGGTCTGTATATCGGCCATAATCTGGCAAGGGTGGGACAGGTTGGTCAACCCGTTAATCACCGGAATATCGGCATATTCGGCCAATTCTGTGACTGTTTCATGGCGCAGGGCTCTTATCATCACCGCATCCAGATAGCGCGAGAGAACACGGGCGGTATCGGCCACACTCTCGCCGCGCCCCAGCTGCAGATCGCTCGCCGCCAGAACAACAGGCGTGCCGCCCAGCTGAGAGATGCCCACTTCAAAGGAAACCCGCGTACGAGTTGAAGGTTTTTCAAAGATCATACCGACATATTTGCCGGCCATAGGCTGGCTTTTATCTGTCCCGGATTTCATCTGCGCGGCTGTTTCCAGCATCGCTTCCAGCCTACCGGTATCAAAATCCTTTAAATCAATAAAATGGCGCATGGCGCTCTCCGCTATAATAGCTTTGGATAAATTAAAACAGGCATTGCTCAAGCCGTGGCCAGATGGGAAAACGCCTCATCCATGATGTGATAGGCCTGCTCTATCTCATCTTCTGTGATGGTCAGAGGCGGCAGCAAGCGTAAGACATTCTCGCCCGCCGGCACAACCAGCAACTGTTTCTGGCGCAGTGCAGCGGTCATATCGCCTACCGTAACCTTATCAGCCAGCTTCAGGCCGCGTAAAAACCCGGTACCCCGCCGCTCCAGGATATGGCCGGGATAATCTGCTGCCAGTTTAGCCAGCTTTTCATCCAGAATTGCCGCGCGGCGTTGCACATCCGCCAGAAACCCTTCTTCTTCCAGCCCGTCCAGCACGGCATTTGCGACCGCCATCGCCAGCGGATTCCCGCCAAAGGTTGAGCCATGACTGCCAGGGCCCATCGCCTCGCCAATCTGTTTTCGTGCCAGCACACTGCCCACCGGAAAACCGCCGCCCAGTCCTTTGGCCAGCACAACAATATCCGGCTGTATACCGGCTTTTTGATAGGCAAACAGATAGCCTGTTCTGCCCATGCCGGTTTGTACTTCATCGGCGATTACCAGCGCACCAAAATCATCGGCTGCTTTACGCACGCCTTCCAGATATCCGTCCGGAGCCGCGATGGCCCCGCCCTCGCCTTGCACCGGCTCTACCATAATCGCGGCCACCTCTTCATCCATCGCATCGCGCAGATGATTAAGATTGCCAAAGGGAACATGCACAAAACCTTCCGGCATCGGGCCAAAGCCCTCTCTGAACAGCGGTTTGTCTGTAGCCGCCAGCATCGCCAATGTCCGGCCATGAAAGGCATTGCCGGCACACATAATCTTGAAGCGTTTCTCAAACCCCTGGCGATATTGAAAGCGCCGTGCCATCTTTACCGCCGCTTCATTGGCTTCTACCCCGGAATTACAAAAAAACGCATGATCAAGGCCAGCATGGCGGGTCAGACGCCAGGCCAGTTTTTCCTGCTCGCCAATGCGATACAGATTGGAGGTATGCCATAATTTATCGGCTTGCGCGTGCAGCGCGGCCAGCAACCTCTCATCCCCATGGCCAAAGACATTCACCGCAATACCGGTGGCACAATCCAGATAGGCTGTATCATCTTGTGTATAGAGCCAGCTGCCCTTGCCGCGCACAAAGGCAATATCTGCCCGTCCGTAAGTTGGCATTACCGCAGCTTGTTTAGGATCTGTTTCCTGCGTCATTATTCAGCCCTGTCCGCCAAAGAGAAAGGCGCATTATATCGCGCAAAAACCCTAATTCTGTCAAGCAAAACCACCGTGATAATGCCGGCAGCGGGATCAGATAAAATGCTTGGCGAGTTTTAAGCCCTGAGATTGATAGTTTGAGCCGGAACCGGCTGCCCCGTAAAGCTGTTTTGGCCGGGCAGACATCGGCTCATAAACCAGACGGCAAACGGTCTGTCCCTGTTCGATCAGAAAAGGTACATCATGCGAGCGCACCTCCAGCACCGCCCTGGTTGGGGTTGCCCCGATTTCCGCCATACCGAATCCGGGGTCAAAAAAGCCGGCATAATGGGCGCGAAACTCTCCCACACGGGTATCATAGGCACGCATTTCTGCGGCATAATCTGCGGGAACAATCACAAATTCCTGGCTAGCCAGAATGTAAAATTCATCCGGATTTAATACCAGACCGCCCTTGAACAGATCCGCTTCTGTTACCGCTTCCCAAAACCGCGCGGCGGGCTGGCTGGCCGGTTTATCCACATCGATCAGGCCGGCATGTTTGCGTGCGCGCCATCCCACCAGACCTGTTTTTTCCTGCGGGACAAGATTGACCGATAATCCGATACCATCATTTATCGACACAATTGTTTCATCATCAAAACGCACCAGCTGATGGCGTTCTTGCAAATCTGCATGGCCGGCATCATCCAGAATTTTCTGGCCACGGCGCAGGCGAAGTTGGGATAAACGGCTGCCTTTGCGCACCATCACTGAAAAGGTACGCGGCGATATTTCGGCATAAAGCGGGCCGGTATAGCCAGCCGCCACCGCTTCAAATTCAACAGCCCCATCGGTTATCAGGCGGGTAAAGACATCCAGCCGGCCAGTAGAGCTTTTCGGGTTTGCGGTCGCGCTCAGGCTTTCGGGGAGCGCCAGACTTTCCAGCAATTCCACAATATAAACACATCCCGTTTCCAGAACTGCCCCTTGTGTTAAATCCAGCTCATACATGGAAAATTTATCGATTTTATCCATCACTGTCTGGCCGCGCCCGGGCAGGAAAGACGCCTGAATCCGCCAGGCGCGCGCCCCCAGCCGCAAATCCAGGCTGGCGGGCTGTATCTGTCTATCCAGCAATGGCTCGGCAGCGGAAATCTGCTGCTTGTCAAAGGCTGCGATAAGCTGGCTTTCTGGCAAAATGCCATCTTTTACAGATGAAAATGTCTGGTTATCGCTCACGATGGAATATCCCTGGTTAGCATTTAACTTTTTAGCCGAAAGCCTGTCGCCAGTATGATATAGCAACAGATGAAGAGCAATATATTCAGTGTTAATAACACCAGCGCGCTGATGAAAATATTGGCGTCCGCAATGCCCGTCATGCCATAGCGGAAACCATCTATCACCATAAATACCGGATTAAGCTGGGCAATAACATCAAAGGGTTCTGGCAGGCGATGCACAGAATAAAAGGTTCCCGATAAAAAGGCGAGCGGCTGAATAACAAAGCTGGTAATCGCAGAAAGCTGGTCAAATTTACGTGCCCAGATACCGGCAATTATGCCGGCAAACCCCATTGCCAGAGACCCGGCAATTAGAAATCCGCAGGCGATGAGAAAATGCGGTGGCAGGATAATGGCGTTAAAAAAACTAAAGGTCAGCACACAGATGAGCGCAGTTAAAACACCTCTGGTCAGGGTTCCGCCCAACAGCGCACATAAAATCTCGGCCGGGCCCAGAGGCGGCAAAAGCAAATCGACAATATTGCCCTGAACCTTGGCACTGGTCAGCGAAGAAGAGGTATTGGCAAAGGCATTTTGCAAGACCGCCATCATAATAAGACCGGGTGCCAGAAACTGAACAAAATTATCAAAATTGCCAAGGTCTATGCGCTCGCCCACCGCTACGGCAAAGACCATCATAAACAGGGTCGCTGTCATTACCGGGCCAAACAGGGTTTGTACCGGCACTTTTAAAAACCGCATTACCTCTTTGACATAGAGCGTGCCAAGCCCTGTCCAGTTGATCCGGCCTACCAGAATGGGCCGCACCGGAGCCGGTGACGCATTGTCAGAGATTTTCGCTTTATCAGACATAAATATATCGCTTAAAAAGAGATCAAAATGGCGGTGAAGTTTTACCCTCCCACTGGAATAATCAGCTCATGGATAAAAGGCAAGAGGCGCGATAGGACAATGCCGGTATATGCCCCTTGCCCGCCCGCTTTATATGTGTAGCATTTCAAATGGGTCTGTTTTATGTCATGATTGGCTATGCGCTTGCCAAATGCCACATAAATTTTCGTCTATACATAAAAACCACTTCTTATTTCATGATCCAGCCCGATGCCAACAGATGCCAGAATAAAAAAACGCCTGACCAATAAGGCACTGCATTATCTGGGCAGATATGCCAGTACCACCGCCCGGCTGCGCCAGACATTACAAAAATTTGCAAAGCGGAAACTGGAAACAGCCGAGCCAGAAGATATTGAAGATGCCATTGAAGCGGTGATCGCAGACTGCCAGAAATTTGGCTATATAGATGACCAGAATTTTATCGATAACCGTATCCGGGCCGGGCGAAATGCCGGCCAGTCA
>JAURQT010000168.1 GCA_030835985.1 Alphaproteobacteria bacterium | reverse complement strand
TTATTATCTCTTATTATCTCGGGGCCTGTTTGTTTTGCATCCCCTTTATCGGGGGGCAGGGAATAATGTGTGATGACCATACCCACAGCCTGTCCAGATTTCCAGATATTTTGCCAAAAAGCTTTTCACCAAAAGAGAAAAAACAGCGTCAAACCGCGCCGGGTCTTGTTTTTTATCTGGATTGCGGCAAGATCTATGAGGGTACTTTTTATCAGGATAAAAGCAACAAAGGCCGTATGCAGCAGCTTATTCTTCTTCGACATGCAAAATCAGATTGGTCTGTTGGGGATGGAACAGATTTCTCTCGCCCTCTGGCACCGCGCGGCGAACGCGAATTGCCTGTCATTGCGGCTGCCCTTATGCCCTATTTGGCCGGCAGGATTAGCTGTCTATGCTCTCCTGCCATGCGCACCCGTCAAACCTTTGAAATCGGCGCGCAATATTGGCCGGATATCGAACCTGTCTATGAAGAAAGCCTTTATCATGCCCCTGTCAGGAAATTGCTTCAAGCCATAGAAAAGATAGAAAAGACAGAAAAGGCAACTGATACGGTTTTTATTATTGGCCATAATCCCGGCCTTAGCCAGCTATTGCACGCTCTAAGCCCGGAAAGCCCATCGCATATGCCGACCAGCGCAGCGGCTATCTTTAAAAAACAGCAACATGAACAGCTCTCTAATTTGGTGCTGACAGCCTTTCTGAGCTATAAATCGCTTATCTCAAATGAGGGGATAAAATGACAAATACGCACCTTGCCGCCCGTTTTCTGGCGATTGCCAAAGAAAAGGCAGATGCCCCGCTCTTTTTTGACAAGCGCGACGGACAATGGCAAATGCTGAGCTATCACACGGTGGCGATGCGGGTATGCGCCCTTGCCCGAAATTTGCGCCAGATAGGGCTGGAATCCGGCGACAGGGTGCTGTTATGTGCTGAAAACAGCTCCAGCTGGGCGATATGTGACCTGGCCATTATGGCCGCTGGCGGGATTGTTGTGCCAGCCTATACCACCCATACAGCGCGCGATCATGCCTATCAGCTGGGCGATTCCGGGGCACGTTTTATCCTCTGCTCGGAAGGGAAGATTGCTTCTGTCCTGCTGGAGGTGGCAAAAAATTATGACAGCGTCAAAGCGGCCTGTCTTATTCCCGGCTCAAATCGCCAGACAGATTTTGGCCAGACGGATTTTGGCCAGACAGATTTTGGCCTTCACCGCATTGATGCGCTGTGGCAGTCAAATGAAACAGGCCAGGATATCGATATATCGGGCGGCGGTGCTGATACTTGCTGTATCATCTATACCTCTGGTACAGGTGGCCAGCCCAAAGGGGTAATGCTCAGCCATAACTCTATTCAGGCCAATATAGATGCCGCCCGCGAATTGCTGGCAGAAGGGGCAGCCGAAAAAGAGGCGATATTTTTGTCCCTGCTGCCGCTTTCCCATGCCTATGAGCATACCGCAGGCCTGCATTTACCGGTACAAATTGGCGCACAGGTCTATTATTGCGAAGGGGCAGATAAAATTGCCGCTAATCTGGCAGAGGTTCGGCCAACCCTGATGACAGCCGTGCCGCGCTTGTATGAAGTCTTGTATGATCGCATCACCAGCGGGGTGGCGGCAAAGGGCGGGCTATCGGCCAAAGCCTTTGACAAGGCGGTGGCCATCGGGCGCAAGAGGTGGGAGGGACACCCCCTTAGCCTGAAGGAGCGATTGGTTGATAGGCTGCTGGATAAAACCGAGCGCAAAAAAGTGGCCAAACGGTTTGGCGGCCGGCTGAAATATTTTGTCTCTGGCGGGGCGGCCCTGAACCCGGATATCGGTTATTTCTTTTTAGGGCTGGGGGTCAATATCCTGCAAGGCTATGGCCAGACAGAAGCCTCGCCTCTGATTTCAGCGAACCGGCCAGGCGATATCCGCATCGAAAGCGTTGGCCCAAAGGTAAGCGGGGTAGAGGTAAAACTCTCCAAAGAGGGAGAGCTGCTGGCAAAAGGCGCCTGTATCATGAACGGCTATTGGCAAAACCCGAACGCCACCAAAGCCGCCCTTAAAAATGGCTGGCTGCATACAGGTGATATTGCCGAGATTTCAGAAGATGGCTTTATCACCATCACAGGCCGGAAAAAGGATATGATTGTTAATTCTGGCGGCGACAATATCGCACCCAGCCGGGTAGAGGCAGAATTCCTTATCCAGCCGGAAATTGCACAAATCATGGTGACAGGCGATAAAAAGCCCTGGCTGGCCGCCATCATTGTGCCATCTGAAGCGATAAAAGAGCAGGCAAGCGATGTACGAGAGGAGGCGGTTAAACAGGCAGTGGCGCGCGCAAACAGCCAGCTTGCCAGCTTTGAGAGGGTGCGTAAATTCATTATCTCAAAAGAAGATTTTACCATAGAAAACAATCAAATGACCCCAACACTTAAAGTAAAGCGTCATATTTTGCTTTCGCTTTATCACGATCAGCTGGAAGCCCTGTATCGCTAAAAAAACATGAAAAAAATATGCCTATCCGGGTCTTTTTCCCACTATTTCATTGCTGGATAGACAGAAAATTGTAAGGATTAATTTTTCAGTTCAGGTGAAAATAATGACCGATATTTTATCCAGATTTAAACGCATTCCATTATGCCATCAGCCCACCGCGCTGGAAGAAATGCCGCGCCTTACCGCTGCGCTTGGCGGGCCCAGATTATGGATAAAGCGCGATGATTGTACCGGGCTGGCTACGGGCGGGAATAAAACCCGAAAATTAGAGTTTTTGATGGCCGATGCGCTGGATAAAGCAGCAGAAATTGTGGTCACGCAAGGGGCGGTGCAATCTAACCATGTGCGCCAGACAGCGGCCGCTGCCTGTAAGCTGGGGCTGGAATGTTATGCCTTGCTGGAACGGCGCGTCCCGGATAAGGGGCAGGCGTATGAGCAAACCGGCAATGTCCTGTTTGACCATATGTTTAATACAAAAATTGAATTTCGCCCGCCTGGCCTGGATATGAATAGCGAAGCGATGGCGGTGACAGAACGGCTAAGGGCTGAAGGCAAAAAAGCCTATTTTATCCCCGGCGGCGGCTCTAATGAAATTGGCGCGCTGGGCTATGTTTCCAGCGCCCGGGAATTATTACAGCAATGTGCCGATATCGGCCTGTCCCCAAAAATGGTGGTATTATCGACGGGCAGTGCCGGCACACATGCTGGCATGGTGGCCGGATTTCATGCGCTGGGCTGCGATATTCCTATTCTGGGCATTTCTGTGCGCCAGCCAGAGGCAGTACAAATTGAAAATGTCTATAAATTGGCAGTAAAAACAGCTGCCCAGCTAACCGACAAGCCTTTATCGCGCGATAAGGTGATTGTTGATGATGGCTATGTTGGCCAGGGATACGGCATCCCCACCGCCGCGATGGTAGAGGCCACTAATCTGTTAGCCCGAAATGAAGGTATTCTGCTGGACCCGGTATATTCCGGCAAGGGTATGGCAGGGTTAATAGGCCACATTCGATCTGGCCAGATCACAAAGGACGGAGACGTTATCTTCTTACATACAGGCGGAGCCGTCTCTTTATTTGCCTATGAAGATCAATTTACCTCTCTGGATGCAGCAGAATAAATATAAAAGGCTATTGAAAGCTCTGTAAAACCTGTTCCGGGGTTTTGTTACAGTCATATCGGGCATCCCCTGGCAGTTGAAATCCGCCTATCTGGCGCAAAGAGGCCAGCAATTTGCGAGACGGCAATAGCTGGTACACAAGCTCTCTTTCAAATCGGTCATTGCCAGCACGATAGGATACAAGCCGGGTGGAACGCAACGATTTTTGCCCCTCGATTACCTCAAAATGCCTGTCCGGAATATTCAGATATTCAGGATACCAGGATGCCGCCGCCGCAATATCGACAAAGCCGGAATGATCCAGGCTATAGCGCGTACAGAGCAGGGCATAGGCAGGCTGGCTGACAGCCCACAGGACAGGCACAGCCACCAGCACGGTATAAATGGAACGACCGGATATCTTCATCTTCTCCCCCCCGGTTTGGTGTTTGATGGTCAGCTCTTGTGCTGATCCCATAGCCTAACGCCATTAACCTTTTGTGCAAAATCGGGATGGGGGGGAATTGTATGCTCGTCTAAAATATCAGGAATACTAGACCTTAAAAAATCTTGGCTACCTAAATGGACAAGCGATGAAACTTATCCGCGCATGGTAGAATATGTTTTGGAAGAAAATGGCTCCCCGGGACGGATTCGAACCGCCGGCCAAGCGATTAACAGTCGCTTCCTGCGACCATAAAATTTTTCATAAGATCAGAGTCTTGGGCGGAACTTTAACAAACATCTAAAAAATACTTATAACGATAAAGCGACATTCAGAGATGTCGCTTTGTCAAAAGTTTTAATTT
>JAURQT010000167.1 GCA_030835985.1 Alphaproteobacteria bacterium | reverse complement strand
TCATTGCTCAGGCTAAAGGTGCTTCTGTCCGGGGCAGGGGTGCCACCGCCGCCGCCACCGCCGCCACCTGCCAGCCCCAGCAACAGCCCTAGTGCCCCGGCCAGCATTCCGGCAAAATTGCTGCTATCGCTATCGTCCTGGCGGATACGGGTGATAAAGCTGGAGACCGGATCGCTGGCCACACAAAAATCTGAAATATCGGCATCGGAAAGCGGGGCATAGGAGACCAGCTGTAAATGCAGGCCAACCTCTTCTATGCGTAAATTGGCCAGAGCGCGAGTAGCCGATATATCCGCCGCGCTTAACTGGCGTATCACCACCAGATTACACCCCTCTTCCAACAGATATAATACCCCGTCACGGATGGTAAGCTGGCTAACCGTGCCAAACTGGTTCTGGGCAGTGATGATAATATTATGCAGGCTGACTTCCTGCTGGGCATTGGCCGGGCGCGCTGCGATCTGGCCAGCCAATAGCAATAATAACGGCAGGGAAATATCGTTCAGCCAGCCCGATTTTTTGAAAATGCGGGCGGCGCGATTCTGCAGCCGGGGCGAGGTAGCCGCATTCTCTGATGTCTGTGTTTGGGCTTGGCTGTTATTGGCCTGAAATTTATGTGCGTTTGAAACCATGATACCTGTCATTACATTCAATCCTGTTAATAAATTATTCATACAAAGAGATGTATAATATATTGGCTAAAACAATTAAAAATTGTAACAAAAGGAAAATTGCGTTCAGGGGCGAGTTTATCGAAAATCTTTAGGCTTTATTCATAATTAGCCGGAAAATCGCCCTAAAATATTAGCAAATGTTAATATATAGGGGGCTGTGTATCTGATGAATCGCGGCCAGCAAATCTGTCTGGGTTACGGCCAGGCATCCTTTGGTAGCGCGGCTATCTTTATCGGTACAATGCAGGAAAATCGCACTACCCTTGCCGGGTACGGGCGGGGCATCATTATAGCCAAGCGGCAGGATAAGATTATATAGACTATCCTTGCGCCACAGGCTTTCATGGCTGCCAGCAAAGGGCAGGCGCACAGGATAGTTATATACCGCCTTGCTGGCATCATCGCACCAGCCATCTTGCGGGTTCAGGGCGCGCATTGATAAGGGCAAGCGGGCAGGCAGCTGGTGCCTGGCTATTCTATCGGGGCGGTAATACAGACACCGCACCGGCCAGCAACCCTTTGGTGTGCCGCCATCTCCCTCTTTTTTTTCAAGCGCAGCAACAAGGCCGCTCTTGCCCACCAGACAGGGAAATTGTGCCACGCCAATATCCAGCAGATAGCCCGTTTTACGGGGGCGCAGATGCCATATATGGTTCATATTTGTACCCTCTTGCCATCTGTCATTATCTGCCCCTAGACTAAAGGCTAGTCGGGAATGGTTTGCAAGGGCAAATACGATATGGGAGGGGCGGTATGGAAAGCACATCAAAGGGGTTAGGCCTGTTTTTGGATGTACGGATGCGGCGCATCTTCCTTTTGGGGATGATCAGCGGCTTTCCATGGGTGCTGATAGGCAGCGCGCTCTCGTTATGGCTGAAAGAAGATGGATTATCCCGCAGTGCGGTGGGCTGGGCCGGGCTGATTTTTGCCGTTTATTCGGTAAATTTTTTATGGGCGCCGCTTATCGACCGTCTGCGCGTTCCTTTTTTGACAGACAAGCTGGGTCATCGCAAAGCCTGGATATTAACGATGCAGTCGATTATTCTGGCAGGTTTGCTGTTATGGGCGACCACTGCCCCTTCGGATAATATTGTGATGGTGATGGCGATAGGGCTGGCAATTGCGGCCTGTTCGGCCACTCAGGATATCACCATTGATGCCTTGCGGATTGAACAGATAGACCGGGCCGATACAGGGGCAATGGCGGCCGGGGCATCGATGGCGGTTATTGGCTGGTGGACAGGCTTCAAGCTGGGCGGGATGGTCGCCCTGTTGCTGGCTGACAAGTTCCAGGCGATGGGGATGGAAAATTACTGGCAGATGACTTTTGTTGTGCTGGGCGGGCTGGTGGTAGCGACTAATCTGGGGTTGTTAATGATCCCTGAAACCGGCACGGCCGAGCGGATAAAAGCCCAGGCTGCCGCCCAACAGGCAATGCAGGACAGTATGGGGCAAAAAAATACCGCTACCCTTATCCTCAGCTTTTTGGGCTCAACAGTGGTCACCCCGCTTCTCAGCTTTTTCAAAAATAACGGCGTTAAAATCGGCCTGATGCTGCTCTGCTTTATCTTTCTGTTCAAGATTGGCGAGGCCTTTATGGGCAAGATGTCGATTATTTTTTACAAGGAAGTCGGCTTTTCCAAATCCGATATCGCCATTTATTCCAAAGGGCTGGGCTGGGTGGTCACGGTCGCCTCTTCCCTGCTGGGGGCGTATGTAGCGGTGCGCTCGGGCGTGGTGCGGGCGCTATTGCTGGCAGGTCTGTTTATGGCCGGTACAAATATCCTGTTTTCTGTTCTGGCCTGGACGGGCAAGGTGGAATGGCTGTTTGCGCTGGCGGTGCTGCTGGATGATTTGGCCGCCGCTATCGCAACGGTGGTGTTTGTGGCCTTTATCTCGCTATTGGTGGACAGAAACTATACCGCCACACAATATGCGCTTCTGGCCTCTATCGGTACATTGGGGCGAACCTTGCTGGCCTCTTCTTCCGGGGCGCTGGTGGACTGGCTCAATGGCGATTGGGGATTGTTTTTCATTATCACCGCAGTGATGGTGGGCCCGGCTCTGTTCCTGTTATGGTGGATGCGCGGCACGCTATCGGCTCTGGATAAAGATAGGAATAAGGGCTAGATACTGGCCGGATTATCCAGTAACGTTAACAGCTGATCGGCATCTATATGGCGGGTCGGCTTGCCATCTGTTGTGCCGATACGGGTGATGGCATCTTTTACAGGTTCTATTA
>JAURQT010000166.1 GCA_030835985.1 Alphaproteobacteria bacterium | reverse complement strand
GAAATTCACCCATATATGATACGGGCCTTGAAACAGCTACAAGGGCGCAAGGCTGCATTACATATAGGCCCGGAAGGCGGTTATTCGGATAAGGAGCCTACCCTTATCCTGGAATGTCCGGAAGTGATACTGTTCAGCCTTGGCCCTCGTATATTGAGAAGTGATACAGCTGCGCTTGCCGCCCTTAGCCTGTATCAGGCAGTGTGCGGGGATTGGCATGATAATTTCTAGTTCTTGTTTTCTTTATCCGGATATGTCATTGCCTTTTAATATTATTCCTATGGCTGTCACCGGCCAGCGTTAAGAGACCGAAGAGATGAACGAGAATAAGAGCGCCCAGCCCGTAACCGACCCTGCCCAGCTGATCGACTGGTTCGCCCAAAAAGGCAAACCAAAATCAGCATGGCGCATCGGCACAGAGCATGAAAAATTTCTCTTCCACAAGGGCAGTTTTAAACCTGTTGCCTATGAGGGGGAACAAGGGGTTGGCCAGCTATTAAGCCTGCTGGAACAGCAATTTGATATGCAGCCCATCATCGAAAAAGGTCATATTATCGGCTTGAAAAGCGCCGATGGCGGGTCTGTGACGCTGGAGCCGGGCGGCCAGCTGGAGCTATCAGGTGCGCCTCTGGTCAGCTTGCATGAAACCTGTGCGGAAACAGGCGCGCATTTACGCCAGATGCACGAGGTTACCAGCCCTCTGGATATCTGTATGCTGGGGGTGGGCTTTCAGCCCTTATGGGGGCGCGATGATATTTCCTGGATGCCCAAGGGGCGCTATAAAATTATGCGCGAATATATGCCAAAGCGCGGTAATTTAGGGCTGGATATGATGCTGCGTTCCTGTACGGTTCAGG
Source organism: Alphaproteobacteria bacterium (assembly GCA_030835985.1). Taxonomy (GTDB): domain Bacteria; phylum Pseudomonadota; class Alphaproteobacteria; order Puniceispirillales; family Puniceispirillaceae; genus JADHLI01. Next base: position 1,846 of record JAURQT010000166.1, on the reverse strand, counting down.
TAAATCTGGATTATGCCGATGAACGCGATATGGCGCGCAAATTCAGAACCTCTCTTGCGCTTCAGCCAATTGCCACTGCCCTGTTTGCGAACTCGCCTTTTAAAGATGGTGTGCCTTCGGGGCTGAAATCGACGCGGGCGCAAGCCTGGACAGATACCGACCCGGATAGATGCGGTGTTCCGGCTTTTGTGTTTGAGCCGGATTTCGGCTATGCGCGGTGGGTGGATTATATTCTGGATGTGCCGATGTATTTTCTGCATCGCGGCGATGATTATATCGATGTTTCCGGCCTGTCCTTTCGCGATTTTATGGCTGGAAAATTGCCTGGCTTTGAAGGGCAATATCCCACCATGGAAGATTTTGAGGATCACATGACCACCGCTTTTCCAGAAGTGCGTCTGAAGGGCTATCTGGAAATGCGCGGGGCAGATGGCGGCAGCTGGGGCAATATTTGTGCGCTGCCTGCGCTGTGGGTCGGGCTGTTATATGATGATGCGGCACTGGATGCAGCAGAAAAGCTGGTCAGGAATTTTACCGCCAGCGATATCGAGGCAGCGCGGATGGCCGTGGCAACAGATGGTCTGCACGCCAAAATGGCCGGCCGGTCGGTGTATGATCTGGCCAGCGAGACGCTGAAAATTGCCGAAGCAGGGTTGAAGAGCCGGGCGATACTGGATGATAAGGGCCAGGATGAGACCAAGTTTTTAGCCCCGTTACAGGAAATTATCGCCTCTGGCAAAACCCATGCAGATATCATGCTGGAAAAATATCATGCCGAATGGGGCCAGGATATCAGCCATATTTTCAAGGAATATCATTACTAGGCCAGATACCAGGTCAGATACTAGGCCAGATACTAGGCCAGGTACCGGGCCGGCGCCCGAATGTCCGGCTTTATCCTGGACAGGCTGACACATAGCTGAATCTTGAAAAAATACAGGCCAAAACAAAATACAGGCCAATATATGTTTGCACTGCTTTTAATCACCTTTGTCAATTTTGTAGGGATAGGCGCACTTATCCCTGTTTTGCCCTATACGGTTATTGAACATCTGGGCTATTCCGAAACAGTGATGAGCGCACTTTTGGCCAGTTTTGCGCTGGCCATGTTTGTCGCCAATCCGATATTGGGGCGTTTATCAGACAGGGTAGGGCGGCAACCTGTTTTGCTTGTCTCTCTTATGATTGGCACGGCCGCCCATCTATGGTTTGCGTTAAGCGATGATATTATTTCCATGTTTGCCGCGCGGATTATTGCCGGGCTATCGGCTGGAAATATCGGGGTGATACAGGCGATTATTGCCGATAATTCCAGGCCGGAGGAGCGTGCGCGTATTATGGGGTTGCTAGGGGCGGCGATTGGTTCCGGTTTTGTGCTGGGCCCTGCTCTGGGCGGCTTGCTGGGCGGGATAGGCTCAGGGCCTGTGCATCAAACACCGTTTTTGATAGCTGCGTTATTTTCCTTTATCGCAGTTTGCCTGACCGTGCGGCTGAAACTACAGCGCTCTGCCTCATCCAGAAACAGCGATAGACAAAATTTTCTGGCCGCATTACGGGCAATGCTCTCCAGCCCCATAGGGCTGTTTGCGCTGGCTTTTTTCTGTTTGAATTTGGCCTTTGCACAGGTAGAGGCATCTTATGTGCTGCTGGTGCGCGATGTACTGGATTTTGGCCCCCGCCAGACAGGCTGGCTTTTTACCTATATCGGGGTTTGTATCATTCTGGTGCAAGGCGGTTTGATTGGCCGGCTTACCCGCAGATTTGGTGAAATGCCGATTGTGGTAACCGGGGTCGCGGTGCTGGCATCCGGACAATTTTTCAGCGCCTTTATCGCAGGCGAAACAGG
>JAURQT010000165.1 GCA_030835985.1 Alphaproteobacteria bacterium | reverse complement strand
TCGCAAAAAGATTATTCTGCGGGTCATAGGCTCTATCCATGACGCCAAGGCAGGTGGCAATGCGCAGGCTTTTTCCTGTCCTGTCAGGCACTGCCAGCCCGTCTGCCAGCATCTGCTGAACCAGCCTGTCCGGGGCAGGGCCGGTACAATTTACCGCCCTATCTGCCAGATATTCCCGGCCATCTTGCAGGATAAGGCAAAGCTGGCTGTCCTGTTTTTTTATCTGCCGGACGCGCCCTTTTACAAGGCTGAGCTGGCCCGTGGCACGCAATGTCTCGGCGGCATCAAAATTTTGCGGGGCAGAACGAAATCTGGCCAATTGCCACCAATGGCCGACATGGCGCATCAGCCGGTTCTGTTCTGTATCTTCCAGCTGTTGCCAGACGCTGTTGATATGGATGCGCAAGGCTTCAAAGCGCGATTGCCAGCTTGTCTGTATCCAGTCGCGCGTCCCAAGGGCGTGTTTCATAAATCGGAAAAATTGGCTGGCAGTGGTGATATTATCTGGCCAGATTATCGGCGGCTCTGCTTGCCAGTCTGTTTGTTTTGGCGGCAGGATGCCATGCGGCAAAACCACCTCTATCTGGCCGATATGCCCTTGCCGAGCAAGGCTGTAAATACCATCCATTGCGGTTAGCCCGCCGCCGATAAAAGCGACCCTATCTGTTTTGGCTATCTTGTTCAGCCATTGGCCGGACCAGGGATTTTCCACCAGCCTGTCTTTCGGGATATCCCCTATAATTTCGCAAGGCCAGCGCGGCGGCGGATTGCCTGTTGCCAGCACCAGATATCTGGCTGTCAGTCTTTGCCCTGTGGCCACTTCCAGCTGCCAGACATTATCTGTCCTATCCGCAGAGATAACCTCATCCGAGATCTGGTTAAGCCTGTCAAAGCCCGATAGCTGATGACGAAGAGCAGATAAATATCTGGCAAAATCCTTGCGCCGATAAAAGACCCCTTGCGGGTTATGGGCCGCTATATCCTCAATTTCTGTTTCCGCCCATTTGCGAAAATCCTCTGTCCTATCGGGAAAAATACGCATGATCCGGGCGCGGACATTCAGCCTGAAATCCGGGTGGGTACAGCCATAGGCCGCACCATAACCAAAGGGCTCCGGCCCGATAATGGTGATATCTGACGCGCGCTCAGGGTGTTCGCGCAACAAATGGGCTGCCAGACAAAAGCTGGCAAACCCGCTGCCCACAATCACCAGCGGGCAGATAGAATTTTCTGAAAATGCGGCTGGCACGACAGCGTGCCTCCCCTGATAACACGCCTAAGAGCTAACCGCCTCTACAGGGCCGCCCTGTTCTTTCCAGGCACCAAAACCGCCTACATTGGAGACATTCTGATAGCCCATATCGATAAGGGTTTTTCCAGCCAGCGCAGCTTGCCCGCCTGCCCCGCAAATCAAAATCACCTCTGCATCCTTTTGCATGGCAGGCTGGTGAAATTGTGTATTGGAATCAGCGGCAAATTCGATAAAGCCGCGCGGAATACGCAAGGCGCCTGCGACCGTCCCTGTCCTGGCAATATCCATCCCGTCGCGTACATCCACAATAACGACATTGGCCTGGCCATGACGGGCAATGCCGGCATCGGTTTCAATTCTGGGTACAATGGCGTTGGCTTCGGCCAGAAAATCCTGTGCAGTTTTAGACATGCTTTCTTTCTCACTTTTCAAATTAAAAATAACCTTGAAAAAAAAGTATCTGCGCAGGCGATAGGACTTGTCAAAGCATTTTACGCCCTGGCCGCAGATGGGCTGGATGTGGCGATATAGACCCCGATGGTTGCGGTGATAAGACCGATAATATCCAGACGGGTTAACAGCTCGCCCAGGAATAAATATCCCATTACCGCAGAGACAGGCGGTACCAGAAAAAACAATGTGGCGGTGCGGCTGGCTGACCCTATTTTGATCAGATACATCAAAATCGTAAATGCCCCGAACGAAACCGCCAGAATTTGCCAGCCCATCGCATAGATAAACGCAGGGGTAAAATCGATAAAGGGCGTTTCCACCAGGGCCATTACCAGCAGATGAAACAGGCAGGCCGCCAGAGCCTGATAAAAATTGGAGACAGATAACGGCAGCTTGCCGCTGAGTTTTTTCTGCCAGAGCGTGCCAGCGGTGACAGCCAGCAAACCTGTCATGGCCGATAAAAACGCTATTAGCGGAAAACCGGTTCCTATATCCAGCCCCAACACCATTGCTGCCCCGCCAAAGCCAAGCGCAATACCCAGCCATTGCCGCCAGGTAACCTTTTCGCCCAGAACAGGCCCGGCCAGCGCCCCGGTCAGAACAGGTTGCAAGGAGACCAGCAAGGCCGCCATGCCCGCTGGCATTCCTCTGGATATCGCAAAAAATACCCCGCCCAGATAGAGGCCATGAAATAAAATGCCGGTTGCCCCGGCTTCAAGAATATCAACAAACCTGTGCCTCACCCAATCGCGCATTATCAGGGCAAAAACCAAAAACCCCAGCGAAACCAGCGCAAATCGAAATCCCAATGCCGCAAAAGGGCTGGCACTTGTGACAATCACCTTGCTGGTGATAAAGGCAGAGGCCCATAACACCACAAATAGCACAGGAAATGCCCGAACCATTATATCTAGCCTTTCAGCGCTAGACCGCTTCATACAGGTCAACACCTGTATCGGTTTGTGTGACGGTCAGCCGGTTGGTTGTCACCAGATGGGTAAGATGGGCGCGCGATTCGCCCGAAGCAAAATATAATTCATGATCGCCAAAAGACCGGCCGAACAAAACATCCATCGCCGAGGTCACTGTCAGGGGCTGGGTTTTAGCCGCCTCTTCAAGCTGGTTCAGGCGCATATGATGATGGTCAATCAGCGCCGCGGCGCGCTTTCCGCCTTCGCAAAAAGGCCAGTCATGCCCCGGGAAGATAGACATATCTGCTGGCAGAGCGGTCATCTCCTCAAGATAGGTAAAATAATATGATAGCAAGTCCAGATCAGGATTGCGAATATCGGCTGAAATATTGGGGGATATGCGCGGCAACAAAAAATCAACGCTTAAAAATAAATTACGTTCAGCGTCCATCAGACTGATTTGTGCATCTGAATGGCCTTTATCTATACGCGCTTGCCACACGCCGGCACGGGTTTTAATCCGGTCTCCTGCCTTTATTTCCAGGCAGTTTGGTATGGGACTGGCATTTGCCCGAAAGCGGCTGCCATTTGCGGCCACCCGCTGAACGGTCTCGGGCGGCAAATCATAACGCTGATAGGTACGCGCCATAATCGCCCCGAACGCCTCGGGTGCCAGATTATATAGCCAATGCCCATGTTTTGCCTCTTCATCAGAGGCAAAGACAGGCGCCCCGGTAATCGCCGACAGCGCCCCGGCATAGCCGATATGATCGACATGATGATGCGTGACAAGAATAGAAGATACTGGCTGATGGGCAAGCGGGCCTGAAAGCAACGCCTGCCAATGATCGGCTGTGACCTTATCATTCACCCCTGTATCGATAAGACACCAGCCATCGGGCGTATCCAAAACATAGAGATTAATATGATTAAGTCGGAAAGGCAGGGCAAAGCGTGCCCAATATAAATCATCCGCAAGCTGGGTGAGTGTGCCATGTTCCGGCACTGGAATATCAAGCGGCTTCATCTACCCCTCCGACCCTGGATAAGCTGTTGACACACCTAGCTAAGGGTAATCTTTATCTCGCCAATGCCTTCAACGCCGCCTTCCAGCACATCGCCGGAAGTCACCGCGCCGACACCGGCCGGCGTGCCCGTCATAATCAAATCCCCTGCCTTCAGGGTAACAGACTGGCTGCAAAAGGCGATAATATCGCGGACATTCCAGATCATATCCTTTAAATCTGCATCCTGGCGCATTTCGCCATTTACACTCAGCCAAATCCGTCCACTATCCAGCCCTTGCTGGGCGGGCGGCAAGGCAGACAGCGGATGAAAACCGGTCATCGGGGCAGAATTGTCAAAGGCTTTGCCCCAGCACCATGGCCGGCCTTTTTCGCGGTGGGCAACTTGCTGATCGCGCCGGGTAAGATCAATCCCAACCCCTGCGCCCCACACATGTGCCATCGCCGCATCTGCAGAAATATTTGCCCCGTCCTTGCCAATAGCCAGCACCATTTCAATTTCGTGATGCAGGTTATTGGTAATCGGCGGATAAGGAATGGTGGCCCCATTTTCCACAATCGCATCGGCTGGCTTGGTAAAGAAAAATGGCGGCTCTTTTTCACTAAAGCCCATTTCTTTTGCATGCTCTGCATAATTTCGGCCAACGCAGAAAATCCGCCGCACCGGAAAATAGCTGTCCGAGCCGGCCACCGGAACAGCGACTTGTGGATTTGGTGTTATCACATAATTTGTCATGAAATACCCTCAACTTTTTTGATTTAACGCAAAGCATTCGCGTTTTATGCCCACCACAATACAGGGGCATGAAAAAAGCTTTGCTGGAAAATGAACAATCCCTTGTTTTATTTCAACCATATAAACCAACTGGCCGACAACTAAATTTTTTTATTTTTGCGTCTAGCGCTGTGATTTATGCCGCCCGGCAGAAATAGCCGCGATGATGCCTGCTGCTATAATAAGCCCCATGCCGGTAATCTCGCCGCCGCCAAAAACACTGCCCCATAACAGCCAGCCAACCAGTCCGGCTGAAATAAGATAGCAATATTCAAAAATGCTCATATAGCTGGTTTCGGCCATCTGATAGGCTTTGGTGATCATAAAAATACCCACCACAGATAACAGGGTCATCACCGCAATCCAGCCATAGACAGGGGCGGGCGGCCATACCAGACCACGCAATAAAAAGGCTGCCTCATCCCGGCCCTGAATACCCAGAAAATCGACAAAGGATGCCCCGAATAAACCGATAATGCCGATCATCATAAAATAGGCAAGCGAGAGCGTATAGGGGCTTTCATCTGCACAATATCGGCGGGTAGTAAGGCTGGCTCCGGCATAAAATGCCCCTGCCAGAATCGGCAGAATTTGCAGGATATGAAAGTTTTGCGTATCAGGGCGCAACACCAAAAACACGCCAAGACTGCCACATATCACCGCCAATATGCGCCGCCAGCCCGGACGCACCCCAAAGAAAAGAAAAGAAAATAACAGAACAAAGACAGGCGAGGTAAATAGCCCTGCCCCTGCCAGCGCGACAGGCAGAAAAGACAGGACGGAAAAAAATAATGTCATCGACAGGGACAGACATAACGTGCGCCAGAAAACCGGTCGCCAATTTATCGGCGCAAGCTGAAAATGCAAAAAAGGGCGCAGGCATAAAAATATCGCTATCGACATGGCTGAACGCAGAAAATGATATTGCCCCAACCCGACATCATCGGAAACAAGCCGCACCAGATTATCCGATAATCCCATGATAGAAATGCCGCAAGTCAGCAAAAAAGCAGCCACAAGATAGGCCGGCAAACGGCCAATAGATATGGATAGGCGGGTAAACATAAACCCTGTTCTATAACCGAGTTTAGAAAAAGAAGAAAGAGACGGGTTAGCTGCCACCGCCGGCATAGGGGGCAGAGACCGCTGTTGTCATCCAGACATTTTCTGCATCATCTGTATCTTCTGCCAGGCTGGGAGAAAGCCTGGCTGGCAGGGTGCGCAACGACCAGATATAGCCATAAGCTGCGCCATCGCGCGCCCGAATGGTGATGACAAATCGTGCCCTGTTTTCAGAAAGAGCCCGGTCATTAATGATATAATCGCGCAACCCGATAAGCGGGGCATAGGCGGGCAAATCAAAAAGCTGCGAGAAACGGGTAATAGGCCCTGTTACCCTACGATTTTCAGGATGGGCAAATCGCCAGACCTGTTCTATGCCGGCGGGTCTGTCATCACCTGCCGCCTGCAAGCCCAGCAATTGTATCTCCACCACCTCTTCAGCAGAAAGCCTGGCAGACGGTTTGATAAATTCATCTGCCTGACCCGCAACAGGCAAGAACAGCGTAATACATAGCAATAGGCGGAAAATATTTTTCATATAGCTGATACGCCGGCCACTGCCATTTAGATGATCAGCGCTTTTGCCCCCCAACAGACATTTTTAAAAAACAGCCTCGCCTTTATCTTTTGCGTAACCGAATGCCCGCCCGCCGCGTAATAAACAGGCTGATTAAAATCACCGCCATCGCCAGCATGGTCAGAGGGGTTATTTCCTCTCCCAGCAGGAAAAACCCGATGAGGAGCGCGACCACCGGGATCAGATAACCGACATTTGCCATAAAACCTGCCCCTGCCCGTTCAATCAAAATATAGCGCAAGGAAAAAGCAAAAGCGGTCGAGATGACCGCCAGCCATAATAGCGCGCCCCATACAGGCAACGGCCAGTTTTGCGGGGCCGGGGCTTCCAGCCAAATCGCGGCTGGCACACTGATAACAGCAGAAATCAGCAAGCTGCTGGCCGCCAGCTGAACCGGGGTTAACAGGCTGCGCCCGCGTACCATCAAATTACCGGCCGCATAGCATCCAAATGCCACAATCAGAGCCAATTGTCCCAAAAGAGAGCTGGTACCCAGCTTGGTCAGCCCATCTTGCATCAGCAACACAATCCCTATCAGCCCGACCAGCACGCCAACCAGCCTGCCTTTGGTCATCAGCTCATCACGGGTGATAAAATGCGCCCCAAGTACTGTTACCAGCGGCCCTGCCCCATTTAGAAGGCCGGCAACGGCACTATCGACTGTTTGTTCTGCCCAGCTGATAAGAAAAAAGGGAAGTAATGTGCCGATAATGGCTATCGCCAGCAGTCGGCGATAGGGAAGACGGGTATAATCCAGCTTTAACCCGCCTGAAAAAGCAAGAAACAGCCATAGAGCCAAAAACCCGATAAGGGTGCGTGCCGCTACCAGGCTGAACGGGCCGGTACTATCAACCGCAATTTTTATCGCCCCAAAGGCTGATCCCCAGATAACCGCAAGTAAAAGCAATATCGCAAAATCCAGCGGCTTTGGACGGATTAAATCATGGCTCATATCACATTATCCATCTTTGTTTGCACGGGCGGCTCTTTTGGCAAAAAGGCCTTTAATCACAGCAATATGGTGCTGAGTGTCACCAGAAAAGCGCCCAGCCATGCCCCCCATGCCGGGCATTTTCCTGTCTTATACCACACAAAGGGCAATATCATTACAGGGGCCATGGAAGATAGAATGGCCACTTGTGCTACTGCCCCTGTTTCCAACGCTTTCAGTAATAAAAATACCCCGAAGCTGAGGCCAAAAAATCCATTTGCCAGAATCAGAAAAGACATTTTGAGATCCGGAAGCAGAGGATAGTCCGATTTTTTTCTGTCAAAGGGCCAGCTTAGCCAAAAAATTAATCCGGCAATAGATACCCGTATCAACCCGACCAGTAACGGGTCTGCCCCGGCCGCCATAACCGGGCGCAATATCAACACCCCGACCGCCTGGCCAGTAGCCGCAAACAGGCCCGCTGCCACCCCTATCCAGAGCGGCGGGGTAATCGCCTCCCAGATATGAAGCAGGTCGCGCCGCTTGCCATAGATAATCGCAAAACAAATACCGGCAAAGCCCACCAGGATAGCCAGAATTTGCAATAGCGAGAGTATTTCTTCTAAAAATAGCCAGCCTAAAATAGCCGCAATCGGCGCATTTCCAGCAAATAACATCGCTGTGCGTCTGGGCCCTAATCGCCGCATCGCCACAAATAAAAAATAATCGCCCAGCACCACCCCGATTATGGCCGATGCCAGAACAGGCAGCCAGAAAGCCTCTGGCAGGCGAAATTCCCCGCCTGATACGACCATCATCCCCAGCAATAAAAAGGCCGCTGCCAGCATCCGCATACGGTTGAAATGCAGAGAGCCAAACCGCACGACAACCTGATGGCTGAACAGGCCAGCCAATGTCCAGCTAAGGGCAGCCCCAAGGGCAAAGAGATGAGATATGGCCATCAATCAGACGTAGCCAAATCGAGCGCCTGAGACAGATCTTGCCATAAATCGCTGGTATGTTCCAGGCCGACCGATAGCCGGATATGGCCTTCGGTGATGGATAATGCCGCCCGGTCTTCGGGGCTAAGATTGGAATGGGTGGTACTGGCCGGATGACATGCCAGGCTTTTCGCATCGCCCAGATTATTGGAAATATCTATCAGCTTCAGACTGTTCAGGGTTTTAAAGGCTGCCTGTCTGCCGCCGTTAACCTGAAAAGCGATAAGCGAGCCAAAGCCCTTCATCTGTTTTTGTGCCAGCTCAAACTGCGGATGGCTGGCATGGCCTGGATAGGAAATGCTTTCAATGGCCGGGTGGCTGGCCAGCTTATCGGCAAGCTGGCCGGCGGTGGCCGACATCGCCTCAACCCGCAGACGCAACGTTTCCATCGATTTTACCAGCATCCAGGCATTAAACGCGCTCATCGATGCCCCTGTCTGGCGATAAAAGGGCTGAAAAATATCCTCGATAAAGGCCTTGCTGCCCAGCACCGCCCCGCCCAAAAGCCGCCCCTGACCATCAAGATGCTTGGTCGTGGAATAGGTGACAATATCTGCCCCCAATGCCAGAGGCGATTGCAAAACAGGGGTGGCAAACACATTATCAACAATCAGTTTTGCCCCGGCCTTATGGGCCAGTTCAGCGACCGCTGCGATATCCACCAATTGCAATACAGGGTTAGACGGGCTTTCCAAAAACACCAGCTTGGCCGGTGTGGCCAGTGTGGCCTGCCATTGCAAGATGTCTGTGCCATCTATTAATTCGGTCTGGATGCCCCAGCGTGGCAGAATTTTTGTCAATATAGCATGACAGGCACCGAACAGCGCCTGGCTGGCCACCACCCTGTCCCCGGCCTGAAGCTGGCAAGCCATCGAGGAAAAAATGGCTGCCATACCGGTTGAACAGACCCGGCATGCCTCAGCCCCTTCAATCGCGGCCAGCCGCTGTTCGGCCATTTGCATGGTCGGGTTGCCATAGCGCGAATAGATAAAATTATCTGTCGTGCCTTCAAAAGAGGCAGCGGCCTGCTCGGCGCTATCATAGACAAAGCCCGAGGTCATAAATAACGCTTCCGAGGTTTCGTTATTTTCAGAACGGTTCAGGCCGGAGCGAACCTGTATGGTATCGGCATGCCATTTTTTATCGTCTGTCATCTTTTATCTCTTTAATTAAAACTGCGTGGCAGGGGCGGCTATTTCCTGGCCTATTCTTTATCTTCTGGCCAGATAACTGCCTGACCAACAATACGCTGACCTTCTTCTATCACCATTACCGGGTTACCATAAAGCTGATATCCCTCTTCCAGCGCGGTGCTGACCCGCTGGCAAAATTCAGCTGTATCCGGCCCGCTTAGAAAGCGGTAGCGTTTGCGTGATACTGTTTCCATATCTCACTTTCGATTATCACATAAAAAAAGGGGGGGTGAGCGTTATTTTGTCTGATCCGAATAGACCGTCTTTTCCAAACAGATAAAAAATGACAACGCGCAGAGCCTGGCCGCGATATTAGCTTCGAGGGGCGTGTTTTGCAAGAATACGTTGCAAGGTACGCCTGTGCATTTTCAGCCGCCTGGCCGTTTCAGACACATTGCGGTCACATTGCTCGAAAACGCGTTGAATATGTTCCCAGCGCACCCTGTCTGCGCTCATCGGATCTTCTGGCGGCTCTGGCAAATTCCCCTCGCGCTGCAGCAAGGCCTGTTCAATCGCATCCGGGTTGGCCGGCTTTGGCAAGTAATCCAGTGCCCCTGCCTTTACTGCGGCCACTGCGGTCGCGATATTGCCAAATCCGGTTAAAATAATAATCCGGCATTCGGGGCGAACCTGTCTTAACAGCGCAACAATTTCCAGCCCATTGCCATCTTCCAGCTTTAGATCAAGTACCGCATAATTTGGGGCGTGCAGGCTAATATGCTCGCGCGCTTCTTTTACCGAAGCGGCCTGGGTGACGATAAAACCGCGCTGATCCATCGCCCGGGCAAGGGTGCGACGAAGCGCATTATCATCATCTAAAATCAGAAGGTCTTTTGCCATATTGTTTTTATTACCCTATTTGGCATTCTGAAGAAAGTTGGCAGAGCAGGATTTACATCGCGCTTTTCTATTCAGATGGGGCGTTTTTAATTTAAGTCCAATCCTGAGCCACCATATCTGGCTATAATAAAGAAGTGCGCGGCATAAAAATAGTGATATGCGCGCCCTTTATTTGCTCAGAGGGCAGAATACGCATCTGCCCGCCCAGAGATTCAATCAACGTCATTGCCAAAAACAGGCCGAGCCCCTTATGCCCGTCACGGCCTTCGCGGCTGCTGTTCCAGGGCTGACCAAATCTGGAAAGAACAGATGCCGGAAAGCCTGGCCCGTCATCTTTTATCTCAATCTCTATCGCCTCTTCTGTCCAGCTGATAGTCAGTTCTATTTGGGTAGCGGCAAAATCATCTGCATTATCCAGCAAGGTTTCCAGCGCATATTTCAAATCCGGCAGAGGTTTGGCCTGCGGCTCCTGGCTGGCATCCCGCGCCCCGGATTGAAAGAGAATCCGTTCCGATAGCCGGGTTAATTTTGCGTCCAGCAGGCCGCGAATCATCTGGCTGACGGGCAGTGCCACATCGCGTGCCAGATTATCTGTCTGGGCATCCCTGTCCAGTTCGGACAGGATCATACGGCATCGCTCCACCTCTTCATTCAGCAAGCGAACATCGCCCAGAATTTCATCCTCCGGGGCTATTTTTCCTTTAAGGGCAGCGGCCATATCATGGCTGATGACAGCAATGGTATTCAGGGGCGAGCCAAGCTTATGGGCAGCAGCAGCGGCCAGGCTGCCCAGGGTGGTCGCCCGCCTGTCGCGCTCCAAAAGGCTTTGCATCGCCGCAAGCGCAGCATTTGCCTGGCGCGCCTTATCGGCCAGATACCAGACATAAAAGCCAATAAACAGGCAAGATACCAAAAGCGCGGTAAAAAGGCCGCTTCGATAGAGGGCGGGCAGGGTGAAATCTGATTCAGAAAAAGGCAAAGGTAGATAAAAATGGGTGATCATAATCGCGCAAAATGCCACCAGCACCACCAGATAAACTGTGGCACGAAAATCCAGCAAGGCAGCGGATACGACCACTGGCGCCAGCAACAGCATGGCAAAGGGGTTGGCCATCCCGCCTGTCAAATAGAGCAGACCCGATAATTGAATAACATCAAAAGATAGCGCCAGTAATAATTCTGGCCGGCTGGTCACTCTTTGATAGCGGCTGCGCCAGCTTTGCCATAAATTCACCGCCGCCCCGACAGCCACCAGCCCAAAGGCGGTGTGAAAGGCCCCGTCAAAACCAAAACCGAACGCCACAATCATCAGAGCGATAGTCTGGCCAGCCAAAGCCAGCCAGCGAATAGCTATCACCGCCCTGGTATCAATAACAGAATGTTTTGTGCCGGAATGTTTTTTGGGCAAATTTTTTATACTAGGTGAGCCGCGCTTTTCCGAATGAGAAAACGCGTTTCGAAATTTCGAACCAGACTTGCTCATCAGATATCCAGATTAGAGACTTTCAGCGCATTTTCCTGAATAAAATTCCGCCGCTCTTCTACCGCTTCGCCCATCAGGGTTGAAAAGGCCTCATTCGCCTCTTCTTCTTCGTTCACACACACCTGTAAAAAAGTGCGCTGATCCGGGTCAAGTGTGGTTTCCCAAAGCTGATCCGGGTTCATTTCTCCCAGCCCCTTATAGCGGGCAATTTGTGCGCCCTTTTTGCCAAGTGCAGTTACCTGTGCCGCCATTTCAGAAGGGCCTTTTATCGCCATTTCGGCATTTGCGGTAACAAAGTTCGCGCCTTTGGCAAAGATTTTCTGCAACAGGCCAGCGGCATTATCCAGCTGGCGGGCTTCGCTGGTTTGAATAAATTTGCGATTCAGATAATGGGTTTCGGTAATCCCGCGCAAGGTACGCGAGATAATAATTTGCGCCCCATCATTTGCGTTTTCCGCTGTGGCTTGCCAGCCGCGTTCCAGCGGGTCGGATATCTGATCCAGACGCTTTGCCAGATAGGCGGCTGCCTCCTCATTGCCCAGCATATCCAGATTCAGAATACCGGCAATCGCGGCCTGTTCAATAACATCACGGTTGCTGATCTGAATGGTAAGCTGGTCAATGGTTCGGCCAAGCTGAATACAGCTATCAGTGACATCGCGCAGCTCTGCCCCGGCTATTTGCAACCCTGTTTCATTTTTCAACACCGCATCTTTCAGACCGGCTGTTACCAGATAATCATCCAAGGCTGCCTGATCTTTCAAATATACTTCCGAGCTGCCGCGCTTGGCACGGAACAGGGGCGGCTGGGCAATATACAGATAGCCCCGCTCTATCAATGGCCGCATATGGCGGAAGAAAAAGGTCAGCAGAAGGGTGCGAATATGCGACCCATCCACATCCGCATCGGTCATAATGACAACCTTATGATAGCGGATTTTTTCCGGATCCATGCCATTTTCCAGATCATTGCCTACCCCTGCCCCAATCGCCGTAATCAGTGTGCCTATTTCAGCAGAGGACAGCATTTTATCCAGTCTGGCCCGTTCCACATTCAGGATTTTACCGCGCAGGGGCAAAATGGCCTGATTGGCCCTGTCCCGCCCCTGTTTGGCAGAACCGCCAGCCGAATCGCCCTCCACCAGGAATAATTCGGATTTTGCCGGATCGCGTTCCTGGCAATCCGCCAGCTTGCCCGGCAGGCTGGCAACATCCAGAACGCCCTTGCGGCGGGTTAATTCACGTGCCTTTCTGGCAGCCTCTCTGGCGGCGGCGGCCTCATAGGCTTTAGAGACAATTTTGCGCGCCTCTGCGGGGTGTTCTTCAAACCATTGCCCCAGCGCATCGCTTACCGCCTGTTCAACAATCGGGCGCACTTCAGAAGATACCAGCTTGTCCTTTGTCTGCGAGGAAAATTTTGGATCCGGAACCTTTACCGACACAATTGCGGTCAGACCTTCGCGCGAATCATCGCCGGTAAGGGTGACTTTTTCTTTTTTTGCAATGCCCTTATCCTGGGCATAATTATTGACAATCCGGGTTAATGCCCCGCGAAACCCGGCCAGATGTGTGCCGCCATCGCGCTGTGGAATATTATTGGTAAAACACAAGGTGGATTCATGAAAACTATCTGTCCATGTCAGCGCCAGCTCGACGCCAACATCCTCTTTATCCGAATTGCAATAAATGGTGGGATGCAGGGCATTACGTGACCTGTTCAGATAATCCACAAAGGCTGTCAGCCCGCCATCATAATAAAATTCTGTAACCTTTTGTTCTGCCTTGCGGTCATCTGTCAGGCGAATACGCACGCCCGAATTCAAAAAGGCCAACTCGCGCAGGCGGTTTTCCAGCGTGGTAAAATCAAATTCCACATTGGAAAAGGTTCCCGTGGAAGGCTTGAAGGTAATCTCGGTTCCTGACTGGCTTTCTGCTGTGCCCGTTACCGCCAGCGGGGCAACCGCCTCGCCATGTTCAAAGCGCATTTCATGGCGGGTATTATCGCGCCAAATCCGCAATTCCAGCCATTCAGATAGCGCATTTACCACTGAAACACCCACCCCGTGCAGGCCGCCGGAAACCTTATAGGAATTATTGTCAAACTTACCCCCAGCGTGAAGCTGGGTCATAATAACTTCAGCAGCCGATACCCCTTCTTCGGCATGGATTTGGGTGGGAATACCGCGCCCATTATCCGAAACGGTTACCGAGCCATCCCCATTAAGGGTGACTTTGGCAATATCGCAATGCCCGGCCAGCGCTTCATCAATGGCATTATCCACCACCTCATACACCATGTGATGCAAACCAGAGCCATCATCGGTATCGCCAATATACATACCTGGGCGTTTACGCACCGCATCCAGCCCGCGCAGCACTTTGATAGAATCTGCACCATAATCTTCATTTTCACCGGCATCATCTGACATATTCTGCTCCCTAACTGGCCGCGCTATTGGCGCAATTGGCCTTCTTCAATATAAAAATGTGCAGCGATATTCTTTATCGCCTCAAAGGCTGTTTTATCTGCCCCACTATACCATGTCTGTGCCGCCATTTGCTGACATAAATCAAATAGCTCTTCGCGCCGCCCTGCATCCAGATGTGCCACCACATCATCCAACAACAAGATAGGCGGTTTATTCAGACGCTGATGCTGTAATTTGGCATGGGCTAAAATCATCGAAATCAACAGCGCCTTTTGCTCGCCTGTTGAGGCAAGATGGGCAGATCGGCCTTTAAAATTCAGATTAAAATCAGCATCATGCGCCCCTGGCATCCGCACTTCGCCAGCCAGCCTGTTATGCCGGGCGGTTGATAAAATCTGATCCTCTATATCGATAGCGGGCAGGCCAGCGGCCAGCCAATTTGCCACCTGACCTGTCATCTGGCCAGAGATTTGCGGAAAATGGCTATCCTGACTTTGGGAAATTCGGCAAATATCTGCCAGCATCTGGGCGCGTGTAGCCATCAATGCCACCCCTGTTTCGGCCAGAATCTGTTCAATGGCGTGCAGCCAGCTCTCATCTCTTATCTGTTCCTGCAACAGGTGATTGCGTTCCCGCCAGGCTTTTTCATAGCGCAACAACCGGCCATTATGTGCCGGATCAAAGGTCATAGCCAGCCTGTCCAGAAAGCGCCTGCGCTGGGACGGGGCGGCCAGAAACAGCCCGTCCATTTGCGGGGTAAGCCAGGACAGGCTAATCCTGTCCAGCAGGTCATTCTGGCTGGCCGGGGCATGGTCTATGCGAATAGCCCGGCCTTTTTCAATATGTTCTGACACGCCTGTTCCGATAAAAGAAGGCCCGTGATGGCCGTGAATTTCGGCAAAAATTGTCCAGTTTTCCGGCTGCTGTGCCTGTGGGGCGCGATAGCCCAGCTCTTCGCGGCCAGCCCGGCGCAATCCGCGGCCAGGGGCCAGCATGGATAGCGCTTCCAGTAAATTTGTTTTCCCCGCCCCGTTTGCCCCTGTCAGCAAAACCGCCTTTGCTTGTGTCTTTACTTCCAAATGCGGATAATTGCGAAAACCGTTCAGGCGCAATTTACGGATGCCGATTGCCTCAATTGACGCCGGTGATTCAGACGCGGTTATGCCGACCACCGCATCCGAGGGCAATAAATGATTATCTATAGCTTCCAGTTTCACTTACCTATCCCTGTATCAGGGGTGCTTGCAAGGGGCGCTCTTGTTTGGTATGGGCGGATAACAAATGCCCCCTATACCCGCATGGGCATCAGCACGAACACATTCTGGTCATCATCGGGGGTGGAAATCAGGCTCGGCGAGCCCGGATCAGACAAGGCCAGTTGCATCACATCTGCATCAACCTGCTGGGCGATTTCCAGCAAATATCGGGCATTAAAGCCAATATCCAAATCCTCCCCATTATAGGACACTTCAATTTCCTCTACCGCAGAAGAGGCTTCTGGCGTACTGGCAGACAGGGTCAGCAAATTGGTTGTCAGGCTGAGCTTTACTGCACGTGACTTTTCCGATGAAATAGTGGACACCCGATCCACCGCAGCAGAAAACAGAGCTGTATCGACCGACAATATCTTGTCATTTCCCTTGGGAATAACACGGGTATAATCCGGAAAAGACCCATCGATAAGCTTTGAGGTAAGCCGCACCTGGCCAAAGGCAAATTCGGCGCGGGTTTCAGACAGGCTAACCAATACCTCGCCCTCTTCATCATCCAGCAATTTGCGCAGCTCGCCCACCGCCTTGCGTGGCAGAATAATTTCCGGCATACCATCTGCGCCTTGCGGCATATCCATTTGTGCCAATGCCAGCCTGTGGCCATCTGTTGCCACCGCCGCCAAAGACCCGTTATCACTTTTATGAAAGAAAATGCCGTTCAGATAATACCGGGTTTCCTCATTAGAAATGGCAAAGCGGGTAGTATCTATCTGATGGCGCATATCTGCGGTTGTCAGCGTAAAATGAACCGGCAAATCACTGACATTAAAGGCCGGGAAATCTTCGACAGGCAAGGTGGGCAGGGTAAAGGCAGAACGACCCGCCTTGATAGAGGCTGTCCCTTCTGCAACACTGACCTCCACCTCTGCCCCATCTGGCAATTTACGCACAATATCATAAAAGAGATGGGCAGGGGCTGTACACGCACCCTCTTGCTGAACAGAACAGCTGATTTGTTCTGCAATATCCATTTCCATATCCGTGGCGGTAAGCGATAGCTGGCCGGCATCGGCGCGCATCACAATATTGGCCAGAATGGGAATGGTATTTCGCCTCTCAACAACAGAACTGACATGCCCGAGAGGACGAAGTAAACTCAATCTGTCTATGGCAAATTTCATTCGTGCGATTTCCTTTAATTTGGAAGTGGTTTTTAATCACTCTATTTTGTCACACAAAATATAGCAGTACAAACAAAATTACGCACTAGATATATGGTTAATATCTGTGTTTTTTGGATGTTTTTAAGATATTTTTAAGCGAATTTGGCCGATTCGCCCAATTTTACCAAAAGCAGGGGAATTTAGTCCGCCAGAATGGATTTCAGCAAACTTACATCATCTGCCAGGGCGGCATCTGTTTCCATCAATTCCTCGATTTTGCGCACCGCATGCATGATGGTGGTATGATCGCGGTTGCCAAAATTACGGCCGATTTCCGGATAGGAAAGAGAGGTTAGATTTTTCGCCAGGAACATCGCTATCTGGCGCGGCCGTGCAATCTGGCGGGCCCGGCGAGCAGAAAACATATCCGCTACCCGAATATTGAAATGGGCAGCTACTTTTTTCTGGATATCATCAATGCTAATCTTGCGGTTGCTGGCCCGCAGCAAATCGCTCAGCACTTCTTTGGTCGTTTCCACGGTCACCGCATGGCCAACCAGGGTTGCATAGGCCGTAATGCGGTTAAACGCCCCTTCTACCTCACGAATATTGGAAGTGATTTTACGTGCCAGGAAATCCAGTACCTTATCGGGAACATCCACACCCATTTTTTCGCGGCGTGCCTGTAAGATACCCAGCCTTAATTCATAATCCGAGGGGTGAATATCTGCAACCATACCCCAGCCCAGCCGCGAGCGAAGCCGCTCTTCCATACCAGAAAGGTCGGTGGGCGATTTATCTGCTGATAACACCACTTGGCGGCCATCTTCGACCAGCGCATTAAAGGTATGAAAAAATTCTTCCTGTGTAGAATCCTTGCCAGAAATGAACTGCACATCATCTATCATCAACACATCGACTGAACGGAACTGTTCTTTAAAAGACATCATATCGCGGTACCGCAATGCGCGGATAAAGCGATACATGAATTTTTCCGCCGATAAATACATCACTTTGCGATGCGGCTGGCGAAAATGGATCTCCCACGCGATTGCATGCATCAAATGGGTTTTGCCCAGCCCGACCCCGCCATAAAGGAACAAGGGGTTATAGGTTGCTTCCGGGCTTTCGGCGACTCGCCTGGCAATCGCAAAGGCCAGCTGGTTAGGGGAGCCAACGACAAAATTTTCAAAGGTAAAGCGGGTATCCAGCCCTTCAATACTCGGGCTTGTATCTGCCTCGCTATTTTGGGATTGCGAAAAACGCGCCGGGCGGCTGGCAGACTGGCCATGTTTTTCAGCCCCTGCCGAACCTGAATTTATTTCAGCCGCATTTTCGGATATGGCTGTCTGGCCGTTTAGGGTGCCAAAGGGCTGGGGCTTGCCTTCACGGGCCAGCAAGATACGCACGTTCGGGTGTGCACCTGTCTGTGTGGCGGCAAGAAGCCGGATTTTATCAAGGTAATTGGAATGCACACGGTCGCGCAAAAAACTGGTCGATGCCCGCAATATCAGCTGGTCTTCATCAAAGGCCTCCAGCAGAAGCGGCTTAATCCATGCCCGCCATTTGGCTTCGCCAAGCTCTGTTTTCAGCCGATGGGAAACCCGTTGCCATAAAAGGTTTTGTTCGGCCAGATGGCTGGCATCGCTGGTGCCCCGGGACAGGCCTGCAACAGATTGAGGCGGTGTAATATCGCGCTCGGAAGTCGCTTTTTGCTTCCTTCCATCGCCTGCCATATCTTTATCTGATGCCGCCATAAAATTACTTTTTTCTCTTATTTTTCAGGCGGAATTGCCCAAAATATTCTGATATATCCAGTTTTACCGACGGCCGAGGAAGGTGGAAAAAACGCACATCTCTTAAAACCGGAAAACGCGCACCCTGACCATGAGCCATAGAGCCCAAAGTAAACTGAAACAGCAAAAGGTTTCAAGTCACGAAAGTCCAATTTGATAAAAATAAAGTTGGGTTTCATGCAGTTTTTTTTCTTGACAGTTAGGCGCGTCAAAAGCGTCCGCTAACAGGTTTCGTTCTTTTTTTCAGAGAAGATAAAGAGTTAGGAAAGACGAATCAAAGTAGCATGAGAACAAAGCTGGCTAACTGCTATTTTTTGCCCCGCCGCAAGAAGCGCTGGCCAGCATTAAACCTGCTTAACCTAAATATCTGTTGGCAGGTGCGTGGGGCAAAACAGTAACAAAATGCCCCGAATCCGGACAGCAAAAAAGGGCGGCAGAAGAACTGCGCCCTTATCAAAAAAGATTTATATGCTCAAAGCCTGTCTTGCGTTTAGGCGCTAACCGCTTTTACCCGTGCCGCCAGGCGGCTAACCTTGCGTGATGCGGTGTTTTTGTGCAGAACGCCTTTTGTTACGCCACGCATAATCTCGGGCTGGGCTTCTTTTAATGCCGTTTGCGCTGCGGCCTGATCGCCAGAAGTAATAGCGTTTTCAACCTTCTTGATGAACGTTCTGATACGACTGATTCGGCTTTTATTGATCTCGGCGCGATGGGCGTTGCGGATGATCCGCTTTTTCGCAGATTTATGATTAGCCATAAAGCTATTCCTTAAATTAACAATACAAAAGATGGCGCAAGATACGCGAAAACCCTGGCTCGGGTCAAGTATTTTATGACATTTGGCCACGCACGCCTTTCCGTGGCTTTCGGCCCTCTCCTGGTCATAGCCGGTTGCCTGCAGGGCCCCCGCCCCTTTGGCCAGAATATAGCCGTTCTCTGTTTGGCCTTTCTGCTATTCAGGCAAAAAGCATATTATCGCTGGCAATTGGGGCAGTAATAGCCAGAACGCCCGCCCTGTCTGAGCATTTTAATGGGTTTATCACAGACAGAACAGCCCGCCCCTTCGCGGCCATATACCTTGAGGTTCTGTACAAAATAGCCTATCTCGCCGCCTGGCTGGACATGGTCGCGCAGGCTCGTCCCGCCAGCCGATATCGCCTCTGTTAATGTGGCGCGAATCGCCGGCACCAGACGTTCTGTGCGCTTGCCAACAATATTGCCGGCTTGTCTGCGCGGCGAAATCCCGGCTCTGAACAGGGCCTCGCTGACATAGATATTGCCAAGACCCGCAATGAGCCTTTGATCCAGAAGCGCGGTTTTTATCGGCTGTTTGCGCGCTGCCAGCACCCTGTCCAGATAGGCAGGCGAGAAATGATTGGATAAGGGCTCTACCCCCATCCCCGATAGCAGGGGGTGGGCGTCTTCCTTGCCGCTCTCCAGCAAATCCAGATGGCCAAAGCGGCGCGGGTCAGAAAAGACAAACCATTGCCCATCTGCCAGCTCAACAGAAAAATGATCATGCTTGCCAAAATGCGCCGGCTGGCGCGGATATAGCCGTATCGCCCCGGACATACCCAGATGGATAAGCAGTGTTTTGCCGGATGGCAGAAGGGGCAGCAGAATATATTTGCCCCGCCGCCAGGGCAGGCCGCATATCTGGCCGGTGAGTGCAGCAGACAAATTTCGGGGCAGAGGCCAGCGCAAATCCTGGCGGGTAAGGCGAACAGTGCTAATCTGCTGGCCATGCAGGACAGGCTCAAGTGCGGTACGCACCGTTTCAACCTCTGGTAATTCAGGCACTCTTCAAATTCCCTTGCAACTTCTTTATAGTCAGGATGTATCAGCGATTTATGAATATTTCCAAGCAAACTTCATAGCAAGGCTAACTTGCCGTTTGGAACGTAATACAGGTAAAAGAAAATAAATTACAGCCTATAGCGGCCTTAATCCGGCATGGGTACAGAAAATAATGAGTGAACCAGACAAGGTGAGGATGTTTTGACGTGACAGCACAACCCGAAAAGGATGTGATTGATTTTGGGTTTTCCGAAGTGCCGCGCGGCCAGAAACAGGCGCGGGTGGGAGAGGTGTTTTCCTCTGTCGCACCTTCTTATGATCTGATGAATGATGTGATGAGTGCGGGTATCCACCGGCTATGGAAAGATGCGCTGATGGACTGGATGGCACCGCGCCCGACCCAAAAGCTGGTGGATCTGGCTGGCGGGACAGGCGATATTGCCTTGCGGTTTTTGCGCCGCGGCGGCGGGTCTGCCCATATTGTCGATATCAATCGCGATATGCTGGCCGCTAGCAAAAAGCGGCGTGATATTATCGCCTATGCCGACCAGCTGGAATGGACGCAAGCCAGCGCAGAAGCCTTGCCGATAGAAGATAACAGCGTGGACAGGGTAACAATTGCCTTTGGCCTTCGTAATGTAACAAACCGCGAGGCTGTGCTTTTACAAGCCTATCGTATCCTGAAACCCGGGGGGCGGTTTTGCTGTCTTGAATTCTCGCATGTCGATAATCCGGCCCTATCAAAGCTGTATGATTTCTGGTCGTTTCAGGCCTTGCCGCGTTTGGGGCGCTATATTGCCAAAGATGAAGCGGCCTATCGCTATCTGGCCGAGTCTATTCGTATGTTTCCGCGTCCAGAAGCGCTGGCCGCTTCTTTTGGTGAAGCCGGATTTGGCCAGATCCGTATCCGCAGCCTGTCTGGCGGTATTGCGGCCATTCATTCCGGCTGGAAGCTGGATTAATGGATAGTCTTATCCTGTTATGGCGCTTGCCGCGCACGGGTTTTATTCTTGGCCGGGCAGGGGTATTGGGGCATCTGGCCAAAATAGATTTACTGCCCCGCTGGTTTTGCCGATTGTTGCTGATACTGAACTTCCTCATCGCCGGACGCCAGGCACGCAGGGATGCTGGCCAGGCATTATGTGAAGCCTTGCAGGCACTTGGGCCCGGCTTTATCAAATTTGGACAAGCCCTTGCCACCCGGGCAGATTTAATTGGCCCGGAACTGGCCAGCGCGCTGGGGCAATTGCAAGACAGGCTGCCGCCTTTTTCCGGTAAAAAAGCTATCCGGATTATCGAAGAAACCAGCCAGAAATCTGTCTCCGAGCTTTTTGCCGATTTTGATGAAACAGCTGTCGCGGCAGCCTCCATCGCCCAGGTGCATAAAGCCCGCTTGCCAGATGGCCGTATCGTTGCGGTAAAGATATTACGCCCGGGCATTGCCCATCAAATGCGCCGCGATGTGCGTTTTTTCCGGGCGATGGCACGCCTTGCAGAGGCGGTTGCCCCGGGATTGCGCCGGCTAAAGCTGGTTACCGCTGTTCAGCAATTTGAACATATCTCGGATGTTGAGCTGGATTTGCGTATGGAAGCGGCTGCGGGCAACCGGCTGGCGGAAAATATGGCAGGCGATACGGGCATCCGTATTCCCTTTATCGATTTGGAACGCACCAACAGCCATATGCTGGTCATTGAATGGATAGACGGAATACGCATTGATAATGTCACCGCACTAAAGGCGGCCGGACATGATATCGCCAAAATCACCGAAGCGGCCGCGACCAGTTTTTTCAATCAGGTCTTTCGCGATGGCTATTTTCATGCCGATATGCATCCGGGCAATATTTTTGTCACCGCAGACGGGCTGCTGGTGCCGATTGATTTCGGCATTATGGGTCAGCTGGATTTTGCCGACAGGCTGTTTTTAGCCCGACTTCTGGATGCTATTTTGAACCGCAATTATGATGAGGTAGCCCGCCTGCATTATGATGCCGGGATGCTGGATGATACGGTCTCTCTTGCGGCTTTTTCCCAAAGCTTGCGCAGTGTGGCCGATCCGGTACTTGGCAAGGCACTTGGCGATATTTCGCTTGGCCTTCTGCTTGGGCAAATTCTGCAAATCTCTGCCCGTTTTGAAATTTCCATCCAGCCGCAATTTAATTTGCTGCAAAAAACCATGATGATGGCCGAAGGGGTGGCAAGAAGCCTGAACCCGGCCGCCGATATGTGGGCATTTGCCCGGCCATTAGCCAGCAGCTGGATAGGCTCGGAAGATACAATACGCGCCCAGATTGAACGCGCTATCTCGGATGTGCGCCAGCTTTATCTGAAACTGCCCCAGCTGATAAAAAAGCTGGAAAACCTTCCCCGTCCGCCACCGCCCGCCCCGAAATGGCCCTATATTATCACCGCTATTTCTGTGGCGATTGCGCTTTACAGCCTCTTATCTCTTCACTAAAATGTGAATAATTCACAAATTTGTGAATCAAGAGGGGCTAGATGAGCAATTTTCACACTATTTTTGAGGCAGCTATCCAGCAGCTGGGTGGCCGCGAAGCGGTACAAAAATTATTATCGGTTGGCGCAAGTGCCTTATCCAATTATCGCCAGCGCGCCCAAATTCCGGCGGCCAAACGGGCAAAGCTGGAAGAAGCACTGGCGGCAAAAGGCTGGCATCTGGATCTGGAAGGCCTGCAACTCACACCGCTAAGCCAGGCCAGGCAGCAGCGTATCCTGCTTTTGATAACAGGCGGTATTGCGGCCTATAAGGCGCTCGATCTATCGCGCCGGTTAATGGATAGGGGGTATCAGATACGCGGCGTGATGACCCGCTCGGCAATGGAATTTATCACCCCTCTTAGCCTGTCTGCCCTGACCGGCGAGAAAGTCTATAGCGATTTGTTTTCTCTGACCGATGAAGCCGAAATGGGGCATATAAGGCTGGCACGGGATGCAGATTTGGTGCTGGTTGCCCCGGCAACCGCCAATTTTATAGCCAAGATGGCGCATGGGCTGGCAGATGATCTGGCCAGTACCATTTGTCTGGCAACAGATTGCCCGGTGATGATAGCCCCGGCCATGAACCCCAATATGTGGGCTCATCCTGCCACACGCGCTAATCTGGATATCCTGATAAAAAGAGGGGCCGGGCTTATCGCCCCGGAAGATGGCGATACTGCCTGCGGAGAGATAGGTACCGGCCGGCTGGCCGACCCACAGGTGATTATCAGCGCGATTGATGCGCGGCTTGCGCGGCATTCAGCAGGGGCAGATAGCCCGTTGCAGGGCAAACATATCCTTATCACCTCTGGCCCTACTTTTGAGCCGATAGATCCGGTGCGCTATGTCGGCAATCATTCTTCTGGCAAGCAGGGTCATGCGCTGGCCGCTGCCTGCGCCCGAAAGGGGGCAAAAGTCACGCTGGTTACAGGCCCTGTTCATCTGGCTGACCCTGACCAGGTAGAGGTGATAAAAATACAGACCGCCAAACAAATGTATGATGCTTGTATGGCACAGCTGCCGGTAGATTGCGCGATTTGTGCGGCAGCGGTGGCTGACTGGCATGTGGTTAATGGCGGGCAGCAGAAAATCAAGAAAACAGCAAAAGGCACACCGCAATTGGCCCTGGCCGAAAACCCCGATATTCTGGCCAGCCTAAGCCAGCATGAAAATCGGCCATCCCTGGTTATCGGCTTTGCAGCGGAAACCGAAAATCTGGCCGAATATGCCCGGGCCAAGCGGGCGCGCAAAAAATGTGACTGGATAGTGGCCAATCAGGTCGGCGGTACAGGCGAGGCGGGCGTTTTTGGTCAGGACAGTAATCATGTTACTATCATAGATGGCGATGGCATGCAGGATTGGCCACGTGCCAGCAAAAAAGAAATAGCCGATAAATTAGTCCAGAAAATAGAGGCCTGGTTTCATGACCATAAGCGTTAAAATTCAAAAATTGCCGCATGCACAAGATTTACCCCTGCCCGCCTATGAAAGCGCCGCCGCCGCCGGGGCAGATATACGTGCTGCTTTACCACAAGGGGCTATCTTGTTACAGCCCATGCAGCGCATGGCGATCCCCACTGGCCTGGCCATGTCTATCCCGGCGGGGTATGAGGCCCAGATACGCCCGCGCTCCGGCCTTGCCCTAAAACAGGGGCTGGGCATAGTCAACAGCCCTGGCACAATAGATGCCGATTATCGCGGCGAGGTAAAGATACTAACGATTAATCTGGGTCAGGAGCCGATTGAAATTACCCATGGGATGCGCATTGCCCAAATGGTTATCGCCCCGGTCATACAGGCAGAATTTGACCAGGCAGAAAGGCTGGATGAAACCATCAGGGGTGCATCCGGCTTTGGGTCAACCGGACAGTAAAGCAGCGATAAAATGCTATTAAATGATGCAGAAATAGAACGTTATGCCCGGCAGGTGGTGATGCCGGAAATAGGCGAGGAAGGGCAGAAAAAACTGCTCTCTGCCCATGTCCTGATAGTGGGGGCAGGCGGTCTGGGCGCGCCGGTAATTGCCGGGCTGGCCGGGGCCGGGGTTGGCCATCTGAGCATTATCGATGAGGATGAAGCCGATATCACCAATTTGAACCGCCAATTTATTCATAATCTGAAAAGCCTGTCGCAGCCAAAATCTGTGAGCGCAGAGCAATTTGTCAAAGGCCTTAACCCCGATATCCGCCTTTCCTGTCATGTCGCGCGTTTTACAGAAGAAAATGCAAAAAGCCTGATTGAGCCGTGCGATCTGGTAATTGATTGCACCGATAATCCGCCTACACGTTATCTGGCCAATCAGATTTGCCAGCAATTACACACGCCGCTGATTTTCGGGGGCGCGGTGCGAACAGATGGCCAGATAACCAGCTTTATCCCCGGGGAACCGAACAGCCCCTGTTTGCGCTGTATTTTTCCGCAAACCGAGCTGGATTATGACCAGGCACCCTCCTGTGCCAATGCCGGTATTCTGGGCAGTACCACTATGGTGATAGGCGGATTGCAAACCGCAGAAGCGATAAAGATAATCGCTGGCTTTGGCACACCACTGGTCGGAAGGCTGTTATTATATGACGGGCTGGCAAACGCCTTTACCGAGATAGAAATAGCCCCCAATCCCGCCTGCCCTGTTTGCAGCCTATAGCGGTAATGACCTAGAGCATCGCTGCCAGAACCCTGTCTGGCGGGGTATGCCCATCCAGAAAGGTCTGGATATTGATAATGACCTTATCCCCCATCGCATGACGCCCTTCAATGGTGGCCGAGCCAATATGCGGCAGCAACACCACATTATTACGCGCCCGCAAACCCTGAAGGATAGAAGGCTCATCGGCATAAACATCCAGACCTGCCCCGGCGATAGCCCCTGTTTCCAGCGCATTGGCCAATGCCTGTTCATCGACAATTTCACCGCGCGCTGTATTGACCAGATAGGCGTGTTCGGGCATTAGCGCCAGACGCTCGGCACTGACCAGCCCTTTGGTGGCTTCTGTATAGGGGCAATTAACAGATACAATATCCATGCGCCGCAACATTTCATCCAGATTGTCCCAGTAGGTTGCTTCCAGTTCTGCTTCAATAGCCGGGTGAACAGCCTTTCGATTATGATAATGCACCGACATACCGAAACCTTTGGCACGTCGGGCAATGGCCTGGCCAATTTGCCCCATACCGATAATGCCCAGCCGCTTGCCATTAATGCGGTGACCAAGCATGCCAGTGGGTGACCAGCCTGTCCAATGGCCGGAACGTGCCCGGCCATCGCCTTCTACCAGCCTGCGCGGCACAGATAAAATCAGCGCCATCGCCACATCAGCTGTATCTTCGCTTAATACGCCGGGGGTGTTGGTAACGGTGATGCCGCGCGCCTTGGCCGCTGCCAGATCAATATGATCCACCCCTGTCCCGAAGGAGGCGATCAGCTTTAGCCTGTCACCTGCTTTTGAGAGGATATCTTTTGTCAGCTTGTCGGTTACGGTCGGCACCAGAACATCTGTATCCTGCATGGCCGCAACCAGCTTGTCCGGGTCAAGGGGGGTATCGTGTGCGCGCAGCTCGGCATCAAATAATTCACGCATACGCGTTTCTGTCACATCAGGCAGTTTTCGGGTTAGAACAACTTTCGGCTTCATTCACTGCGTTTCCTTGTAAAAAAGCGCGTATCTGGCAATAATATATCCGTTGCATTGTTAAATGCGTGTTTTCTTGTAACCGAAGTTACGCTATCAAGTATAGATGTCTCTCCAGATAGATCGAATAAAAAAATAGACATCTGTTTTCAAGGGTATTTTAGCCATATTGCCGTTATAAGGACATAGCTGAATAATGAGATTTTCACGCCATTTGGAAGTTCTGCCTGCTTTTGAGCTGTTTTTCAAAAAAATTGGCCAGGCCTGTAAATCCTTATCTATCTTCCTGGCTATTAGCTGTATGTTCGCACTATCCGGCCTTTTTTTCTCGCCCCCCCTTCAGGCAGCCGATAATAATGCCCAAAATAGCCTAACAGAGCGCACGGTTATTCGTGGCTCGGGCTATCCTGTACCGCGTTTTGTGACCTTGAAAAAGGATCTGGCCTATATGCGGGTAGGGCCCGGGCGGGAATACCCCCTTGACTGGGTGTATGTGCGCGAAAATCTGCCGCTAAAGGTAATCTCTGAATTTGATGTATGGCGCAAGGTAGTTGACCATGAAGGCACAACCGGATGGCTGCATAGCTCGCTATTATCGCTAAAGCGCTATGGTTTGGTAACCAAGGCAGAAATCAGGCTCTATGCAGAACCGGATGACACCGCAGATATTGTTGCAATAGCCGGGCGAAATGTATTGCTGGAAGTCCAATATTGCGAAAAGCAATGGTGTAAATTGGCCACCGATCAGGTGCGCGGCTGGACAACGCGCCAGAATTTCTGGGGGGTCCTGGAAGAAGAAGAGGTCAATTGATAAAAATAGGGCTTCTATTTGGTATTTTGCGCGTTCTATACTAAAACAGATAGATAAAAAAATTAATGATCTTCACTGACAGACAAGGCAATGACTAATGGCACTCACCCATCAAAATGAATTTTCCTATGATGAATTGATTTCCTGTGCAAAAGGTGAGCTGTTCGGGCCAGGCAATCCGCAATTGCCAATGCCGCCCATGCTGATGACAGACAGAATTACCCGCATTACCGAAACAGGCGGGGCCTATGATAAGGGCTATATTGAAGCCGAGTTTGATATTCATCCCGATCTATGGTTTTTTCCCTGCCATTTTGAAGGCGATCCGGTGATGCCGGGCTGTTTGGGCATGGACGGGTTATGGCAGCTGGTCGGCTTTCATCTGGGCTGGCTGGGCGGATTGGGGCGCGGGCGCGCGCTATCTGTCGGAGAGGTGAAATTTACTGGCCAGATTTTGCCCACTGCCAAGCTGGTTACCTTTCAGATTGATATCAAGCGGGTTTTGATGCGCCGTCTGGTGATGGGTATCGCAGATGGGCGGGTATTATGTGATGGCGAGAGCGTGTTTGAAGCCGCCGATATAAAGGTGGGATTATTCGGGGCTGAGGAGGCAAAATAATGCGGCGTGTTGTAATTACAGGTATCGGAATTGTTTCCTCTATTGGCAATGATGCGGCTGCGGTCACCCAGTCCTTGCGCGATGGACGCTCTGGCATTGTGGCAGCACCCGATTATGCCGAGCTGGGGTTCAGATCGCAGGTAAAAGGCGCGGTAGATATTGATCTGAGCGAACATATCGACCGCAAACAGATGCGCTTTATGGGCGAGGGGGCAGGCTATGCGGTGGTTGCCATGCAACAGGCAGTCGCTGATTCAGGGCTGGAGAAATCCGATATATCCAATCCGCGCACCGGCCTTATCGCTGGCTCGGGCGGGCCTTCTACGGCCAATATGCTGACCGCTTTTGATACCACCCGCGAGAAAGGGCCAAAACGGGTAGGCCCCTATATGGTACCGCGCTGTATGTCTTCAACAGTGTCTGCCTGTATCGCCACCTTTTTTGAGATTAAGGGGGTGAATTATTCTATCTCCTCTGCCTGTTCAACCTCGGCCCATTGTATTACCGCAGGGGCAGATGCTATCCGCTATGGGATGCAGGATGTTGTTTTTGCCGGCGGCGGCGAGGAATTGCATTGGACCTTGTCTGTGCTGTTTGATGCGATGGGCGCTATGTCGTCAAAATATAATGACACACCGTCATTAGCCTCGCGCGCTTATGATGCGGACAGGGACGGGTTTGTCATCGCTGGCGGCGGCGGCATGGTGGTGCTGGAAGATTATGAACACGCCAAAGCCAGAGGCGCGAAAATCTATGCCGAAATAGTCGGTTATGGCGCCAATTCAGATGGCTATGATATGGTCGCCCCTTCCGGGGAAGGTGCGCAGCGTTGTATGAAGCTGGCACTGGACGGCTTTTCTGGCAAGGGTTTGGAAATGCCGGTGGATTATATCAATGCCCATGGCACCTCCACACCGGTTGGAGATGTAAAAGAGCTGGAAGCGGTGCAGGCGGTTTTTGGCCCGCGCGGCTATCTGCCGGTAGTGACCTCTACCAAATCGCTGACCGGCCATTCGCTGGGTGCAACCGGCGTACAGGAAGCCATTTACACCTTATTGATGATGCAACATAACTTTATTGGCGCTTCTATCAATATTGAAAATCCAGATCCGGCCATTGGCGATATTCCGGTGCCGCGTGAACGCCTGGATGACAGGATTATTAATCTGGCATTATCCAACAGCTTTGGTTTTGGCGGCACAAACGCCACTTTGGCACTTGCCCGTATCTAGACCGGATATTTAAAAAAGGGGTTCTTGAAAAAATGGGTATCCTTGCTGGGAAAAAAGGCCTGATTATGGGCGTTGCCAATGAACGCTCGGCTGCCTGGGGCATTGCCGAGGCGGCGGCCGCACACGGGGCAGAGCTGGCCTTTACCTATCAGATAGAGGGCTTTCGCAAAAGGTTGGAGCCGCTGGCCGCCTCTATCGGCTCGGATATCCTTATCGAATGTGATGTTGCCGCAGAGGACGGAATTAAAAACGCCTTTGGCCAGTTGCGCCAGCATTGGGATCAGCTGGATTTTGCGGTACATGCTATCGGTTTTTCCGATAAGTCCGAGCTGAAAGGGGCATATTACAATACCAGCCGAAATAATTTTGAACAAACCATGCTGGTATCGGCCTTTTCCTTTACCGAGCTGGCAGCAGAAGCCCGGCATATGATGCCAAATGGCGGCGCTTTATTAACCCTGTCCTATCTGGGCGGGGTACGCACGACCCCCAATTATAATGTAATGGGGGTGGCCAAAGCCGCCCTGGAAGCCTCTACCCGCTATCTGGCGGTGGATTTGGGCAGACAGAATATCCGCGTCAACACCCTTTCCGCCGGGCCCATGCGCACGCTGGCAGGGTCAGCCATTACCGGTGCACGCCATATTTTCCGCCATTCAGAAGAACAGGCTCCGCTGAAACGCAACCCCGATATTCAGGAAGTTGGCCGGGCAGCGGCCTATCTGTTATCTGATCTGGCCTCAGGGGTGACAGGCGAGACCCATTATGTGGATGGCGGCTATCACCATATTGGCGTACCCGCCGAAATCGGGGAATAGGCCGTTCTTATCATATATAAAAAAACCGCCCTTATTCAAAAAGGCGGCTTTTTCATGTAATGATATTTTAAGGGCGCTTATTCATCATCGCCCTTATCGGCTTCCAGATCCGCACCGGTTTCCTGATCCACACGCTTCATGGATAATTTAACCTTGCCTCTGTCATCAAAGCCGATGACCTTTACCTTGACCATATCGCCCTCTTTACAAACATCTGTTGTCTGGGCAACACGCTCATTCTTCATTTCAGAGATATGTACCAGCCCGTCTTTTGCGCCAAGGAAGTTTACAAAAGCGCCAAAATCAACGGTCTTTACAACCTTGCCATCATAGATAACGCCCAGTTCCGGC
>JAURQT010000164.1 GCA_030835985.1 Alphaproteobacteria bacterium | reverse complement strand
CCAAGGGTGGTATGCGTCCAGGTGTGGTCAATAATATTCACCCCGAAACAGCTCCCCTCCACCTCATTGACCGTCAGCGAAACCCCATCCAGCGTAACCGACCCTTTTTCGGCAATAAATTTTGACAATGCTTCTGGCACACAGATTTCCAGCTTGTGGGAATCGCCAATGGGGGTAATAGCCTCGATAATGGCCAGCCCGTCCACATGACCAGAGACAATATGTCCGCCCAGCTCATCGCCAAGGCGTAAAGCACGTTCCAGATTTATCCGGCTGCCTTTTTGCCAGCCGCCAATAGTGGTTCTGGACAAACTTTCAGCCGATACCTCTACCGCGAACCAGTTATCTGCCCGCTCTACCACGGTCAGGCACACACCAGAACAGGCAATAGATGCCCCTAAATCAATGGTATCACACGCCCAGGGGGTGGTGATTTTCAGCCATCTATCGGCTGTATCTTTCAGCTCTTCAATCTGGCCAATGGCGGTAATAATTCCGGTAAACATATCTAAATCTTTATCCTGTTATGTGGCCAGATGATGCCAAATATTCAGCCTGTCATCGCCTAGTGCCCTGTCACTGCTCTTTATATAATCTGCTGACCGGGCAAAAGCCATAGAAGGGTGCCGGTTTTGTGACGGGCTATAGCCGGCATAGCCCTGTCCCAGCGTGACGGGCGCGATAAGCTCTGCTACCTTATCCACCAGGCCAGCGGCAAAAAAACTTTTATTCAGCACGGCCCCTGCTTCAATCAAAACAGAATATATACCTGATCTCAGGCAGTATTCAGCAACATCATCAGGCGATATCCGCCCATCCCTGCCCGCTTTAACGCCAATAACCTGCACCCCTTTTGCCTGCAATGCCGCCTGTTTTTCGCCGTCACTATCTAGGCGGGTAAAAACCAGCAATGGCTGGCTGGCTGCGGTGCGCACCAGCTGGCTATCAGAGGGGAGGCGCAAATGGCTGTCCATCACCATTTTCACAGGGTTATCGCTGGCATATCCTGCCAGCCGGCAGGTTAATTGCGGGTCATCTGCCAGCACACTATCAATGCCGGTCAGCACACCATCATAACGGCTGCGCAAATCATGGACAAAGCGCCTGGCCGCCTCACCTGTCAGCCAGCTCTGCCGGCCTTTCTTTGCCGCGATAAAACCATCAAGGCTCAGGGCGGTTTTAGTGGTAAAGCTCGGCCGGTTTTTCGTCTTTGAGGCTAAAAAACCTGCCATGATATCAGCTGCCTCTTGTGCAAACAGGCCGCTTTTTACCTGCACGCCTGCGGCTTCCAGCAATGTGCGCCCCTTGCCATCCACCCTTGTGTCAGGGTCCCCAAGGCCATAGGTTACGTATTTTATTCCTGCTGTTATCAGCGCATCGGCACAAGGCGGGGTCTGGCCATGATGAGCGCAAGGCTCCAGCGTGACATAGGCATGAGCGCCCTCCAGCCTGGCATATAGCTTCCGGCATTTATCCAAGGCAACCTGTTCGGCATGGGGGCGGCCATTGCCAGCTGTCCTGCCAGTTGCCAGCAATTGTCCCTCCCGCGAGACCAGTACACAGCCCACAGGCGGGTTTTCAGCTGTTCTGCCTTGTGCGCGCCTGGCCATTAACAGGGCAAGGCGCATCCAGCGTTCATCATCAGATGAAAAAGAGACCTGTTCGGATGCCCTAGCGTCTGAGGTCATTGACAAAACTCTCGAAATCGCTGGCATCCTCAAAATTCTTGTACACCGAGGCATAGCGGATATAGCCAACCTTATCCAAAGAGAGCAATGCTTTCATCACCAGCGAGCCGACATAATCAGAGGTGACATCTGCCTCACCGGTTGACTCCAGCTTGCGGACAATATCATTGATGGCCATCACCACATCATTTTCATGTACCGAGCGCTTACGCAAAGCAATATTAAATGAACGCTCCAGCTTTTCACGGCTGAACGGGACTTTGCGGCCATCGCGCTTTAGCACCGAAATTTCCCGCAACTGCACCCGCTCAAAGGTTGTGAAACGGGCTTCACATTCACCGCATTGGCGGCGACGGCGAATAGAGGTGCCATCCTCTGAAGGGCGCGAATCTTTCACTTGCGTATCTTCAGAACGACAAATCGGGCATAGCATTGCCAGTCTCTCCTTTTAACAGCCTCTCAGATATAAGCGGGCGCAGAAGTATCCTTTTAGATTTAATAGCCCCTATACCCTTCATAGCCCAAATACACTTAATAGCCCATATACGAATTAATAAATTG
This sequence comes from Alphaproteobacteria bacterium, assembly GCA_030835985.1. Lineage (GTDB taxonomy): Bacteria > Pseudomonadota > Alphaproteobacteria > Puniceispirillales > Puniceispirillaceae > JADHLI01. The sequence continues at coordinate 19,237 of JAURQT010000164.1, read as the reverse complement.
GATAGGCTCTGCACAAGTCCCTGACTTTAGCCCGTACCGCCATTTCAATATCGGAATTATCATTCCGGTTAGAGGCCAGACCATCCAGAACATCGCCTATCATATGGCCGATTTGGGTAAATTGTTCCGGGCCAAAGCCGCGCGTTGTCCCCGCAGGTGTCCCCAGCCGGATACCAGAGGTGACCATCGGCTTTTCGGGATCAAACGGCACCCCATTTTTATTACAGGTAATCCCGGCATTTTCCAGCGAAACTTCGGTGATATCACCTGTCAAACCCTTGGGGCGCAAATCTACCAGAACCAGATGTGTATCGGTCCCGCCCGAGACCAGATCAAGCCCCCTATCCAGCAACACCTCACCCAGAATTTGTGCATTTTTTACAACGGTTTCTATATAATTCTTAAACTCCGGCTTTAGCGCCTCGCCAAAGGCAACCGCCTTGCCAGCGATAGCATGCATTAAAGGGCCACCTTGCAGACCAGGGAAAACAGCTGAATTAATTTTGCGCCCCAATGCCTCATCATTGCTCAGGATAATGCCGCCCCGCGCTGCGCGCAGGGTTTTATGGGTAGTAGAGGTTACAATATGGGCATGGGGAACAGGGCTTGGATGCAGGCCGGTAGCGACCAGCCCGGAAATATGGGCCATATCCACCATTAGTAATGCGCCAACCTTGTCTGCGATACGCCGAAAGGCGGCAAAATCCAGCTGGCGCGGATAGGCAGATGCCCCTGCCACAATCAGTTTTGGCTGGCATTCAATGGCCTTGGCTTCCAGCGCGTCATAATCTATTTGGCCAGTTTCGCGCGAAACGCCATATTGCACGGCATTAAACCATTTACCAGACAGGTTTGGCCCTGCCCCATGGGTCAGATGCCCGCCCGCCTCTAGTGACATACCCAGAACCGTATCGCCTGGCTGCAGCAGTGCCAGAAATACGGCCTGATTGGCCTGTGCCCCGGAATGTGGCTGAACATTGACAAAATTACAGTTAAACAGCTTTTTTGCCCGCTCAATGGCCAATGTTTCGACCACATCGACATATTCACAGCCCCCGTAATAGCGGCGGCCGGAATAGCCTTCTGCATATTTATTGGTCAGCACAGAGCCCTGGGCTTCCAGAACCGCCGATGAGACAATATTCTCAGACGCGATCATCTCTATCTGATCTTGCTGGCGCACCAGCTCATCGTGAATGGCCTTTGCGATTTCAGGGTCATTTTGTTCCAGATTAGCGGTAAAAAAATCTGTCATATTATTCATCATCTAGTTCCTTGGCTCGGCTTTCCAGTTGTGGGTTGGATAATTTATCTATCCGCTTTTGATGGCGTCCCCCGGCAAAGGGGGTTTGTAAAAAGGCCTCGACACATTCCTGTGCCTGAATAGCCCCTGTCACGCGCTCTCCCAGTGCCAGAACATTGGCATCATTATGCTCGCGTGCCAGCCTGGCATTGGTTACATCATGCACCAGCGCTGCCCGTATCCAGCTAAAACGGTTCACCGCAATGGAAATCCCGATACCAGAGCCGCAAATCGCAATCCCCCTGGCGTGTGTATCGCCTTTCAGTGCGGCGGCCAGTTTATAGCCGAAATCAGGGTAATCTGCCGAAGCACCGCCTTCTGTGCCTAAATCTGTCACTTGATGGCCTGCGTGCGTCAGATAAGCGATAATATCGGCTTTTAACTGACACCCTGCATGGTCACTGGCAAGGAAAATTTTTGTCATCTGGCTGTTTATCTTTCTTTATCTGTTTAATTAAAAACGGGGGGGCTATCCTGTTTGATTATCCTGCCAATTCCCTGAAACTGAAGATGCCGGAGGTAATTACCGCATGGACGATGAAAAACAAACCGGCTGCGATAACAGAAGTGATCAGCATTTTTGTTACGATACGCGGCTTTTCAGGGGCAGAGGCAGCCTGACCCGGAATTTGTTCCTCGGCTGGCTTTGCTCCAAAGGGCAGAACCATAAAAAACACCCACCACCATAGCAAAATATAGACAACAATCGAAGAAACAATATCCATATCACGCCTGCTGCAATTCAATAAGAGTGCCGGTTAAGTCTTTGGGATGAATAAAAATTACCGGCTTTCCATGAGCGCCAATGCGCGGCGTATCCCCGCCCAGAACCCGCCCGCCCTCGGCGATTAAACGGTCACGAGAGGCGATAAGATCGGCCACATCAAAACAGATATGATGCATACCGCCATCCGGATTTTTTTCCAAAAATTTGGCAATAGGCGAGCTATCATCAATCGGCTCCAGCAACTCGACCTTGCCGTTTTCCGCCTGGATAAAGGCGACATGCACCCCATGTTCGGGCAAGGTTTGAATATAGGATATTTCTGCCCCTGTTCTGGCCTGCCATTGTGCCATGGCAGCGCGAATATCCGGCACAGCAATCGCGATATGATTAATGCTGCCTATCATGCCCGAAGCTCCTCATCACTGGCTTGTAAAATATGGGCATGGACGGTCGGGCGCAGACGAAAACGCTGTTTGGCAAGGCTGCGAACCTTGCTGGTCACAATTTGTTCTGCTGTGCGGCCATGTGCATCGGGCTGTTCATAATTTTGTATCAGCGCCTCTTCTACCGCCAGAGAGGCATCGGCAATAAATTCATCTGCCTGCTGTTCCGAACATAGCCCTGACTGGCTGATTTGCGGGGCCATAATCAGATCGCCCGATGCCGATAAAACCACCGATATGGTAACCGTGCCATTCCACAACATTCGCCGGCGCGAGCGCAAAAATTCAGACTCCAGATCAACAATCTCGCCCCCTTCATGGGTAAGAAGGCCGGTATGTGCCTGGCCGCATAATTCAGCCCGCCCGGCAGTAAATTTGACCATATCACCATTTTCCGGGATCAGGGTCTGGCTAACCTGGCAATTGGTTGCCAATTCGGCATGTGCCATCAGATGCCGGGCAGTGCCATGTACCGGAATAGCAATGGCGGGCCGGACAAGGCTGTACATTTCTGTCAGCTCATCGCGCGATGGATGGCCGGATACATGAACATTGGCATCCTCATCTGTTATCAGATGCACTTTCTGGCGCAGCAAGGCATCATGGACGCGCCCGATTGCCTGTTCATTGCCGGGTATCTGGCGAGAAGAAAAAATCACCGTATCGCCTGTATTCAGGCTGATTTGCTCATGCATACCCTGGGCGATACGTGCCATGGCGGCGCGCGCTTCCCCTTGCGAGCCGGTACAGATAACCACCAGATTTTCACGCGGGATCAAATCTACCTCGCTTTCCGGCACAAAATCGGGGATATCCTGTAAATAGCCCACCTCTTTTGCGGCCGAAATGGTGCGGTTCAGGGCGCGGCCAGCAATACAAACCGAACGATTATTGGCACGTGCGGCGGTAATAATGCTCTCAAGGCGGGCAACATTACTGGCAAAACAGGTTACCGCCACCATATGTTCTGCCTTTGCGATTTGTTCTGTCAGCCCGGCACAGGCGACCGCCTCGGACGGGGTATGCCCCGCAACCATCGCGTTGGTGGAATCGCCAATAAGCGCCATCACCCCTTCATCGCCCAGCGCCCGAAGCCGGGCTTTATCGCCGTCATCGCCCAGCATCGGGGTGGGATCAAATTTCCAGTCCCCTGTATGCAGGATTATCCCTTCAGGCGTGCGCAGGATAAGCGCGGCGGGGTCAGGGATAGAATGGGTCATAGAGACCAGCTCAACCGAAAAGGGCCCAAAGCTGTAATCAATATTATATTCGATCTCATGCATCGGGATATGCACATCCAGGCGTGCCTCGGACAGCTTGCGCCGCAATAAAGCCAGGGTAAAGGCGGTGCCATATACCGGCACTTGCAAACGCTCCCACAAATAGGGAATGGCCCCGAAATGATCCTCATGGGCGTGGGTTAGGATGATTGCTTCCAGCTTGTCAGCACGCTCTTCGATAAAGCGCAAATCCGGTAATACAACATCCACGCCAGGCATGGTGTCATCCGGGAAGCTGATGCCGAGATCAATCATCAGCCAGCGTCCCTGATAGTGATAGAGATTGGCATTCATGCCAATTTCACCCGAACCGCCAAGCGGTAAAAATATCAAATCATTTTTCTGTATATCTGTCATTTATCTGTCTATCTAGCGCGCATCGCCAGCTGATAAAGCCCGTCGGTGGTTAAATCGGGGCGAATATGTTCAATCTTTGAGATATGGGGGGCAAACAAATAGGCAAGCCCGCCTGTAGCAATAACCTGCATCTGTTGCTGATAATGTGCCTCAATGCGCCCCAGCATCCCCTCTATCAGGCTGACATAGCCCCATAAAATACCCGATTGCATTGCTGTTTCAGTAGATTTGCCTATAACTGGCTGATCTGCTGGCCAGGCCGCGATGGTAATATCCGGCAATCTGGCAGCCGCAGCGACCAGCGCGTCAAGCGAGCGATGCACCCCGGGGGCAATTACCCCGCCATCATATCGCGCAAGGCTTTGTTTATCGCTGGCAGGCAGGACAATATCAAAGGTTGTTGCTGTACCAAAATCCAGCACAATGGCCGGCACATCCCCGGAACAGGCCACACTATAGGCATTTACCAGCCTGTCTGCCCCCAGCTGGGCTGGCTGATCTATTCTTACCTCCATCCCCATCGCCCCGTTAGATGTGTCGGCAACAACAGGGTCTATGCCCATACGGCGTTTGCATAAATCTATCAGATGCGGAGTGGCTTCGGGCACAACAGATGCCAGCGCACAGCCTGTCACCGCAGAAAGGGCAAATCCGTCTGCTTTCAGCAGCTCTGACAGGGCCACCGCATAATCATCGCCCGGACGCTGCGCGCGGGTTTCCAGTCGCCAATTCCCCTGTTTTTCCCCTGATAATGCATATAGGGCAAAGGTTACATTGGTATTGCCACAATCAATGGCCAGTATCATGCCTGCCCTTTCATGATTTCCACATCCCCTGTGGTAATAAAATGCTGTGTCTCGCTATCATCGCGAATAATCAGCTGGCCATCTTCGCCTATCGCCTCACAGCGCCCCTCTATCAGACGGGCAGGCGTTTGAATGGCGACTTTCCGGCCTATCATCGCGCAATGGGTTTGCCATTGTCCCAGAACGGCCGAAAGGCCTTTTTCTTCCCACATCTCATAACACTCAGCCAGTTTCTGAACAAGCCTGAAAGCAAGTCTATCAGCAGAAGGCGGCTCTGGTGTATCCATAAAGCTATCCAGCGCAACAGCCGGGTGTTTCTGGCTGGTATCGCCTGGCGGATTTTTCAGATTGATACCGCAACCGGCGATAACGCCCCTCTCCCCTGCCTCTAGCAAGATACCGGCTATCTTGCCGCCAGCTATCAGCACATCATTTGGCCATTTCAGGCTAAGAGGGCTATTGCCGCCATCCTGGCCAATCTGTTCTGCCAGCATTTGAAAAACCGCCAGCGATACCGCAAAAGACAAGCCAGGCCATACGGCACGGGGTTTGGACGGGCAAAGCACAGCAGACAGATTTAGCCCGTCCCCTGGCCTGGATGTCCATATCCTGCCAAGCCTGCCCCGCCCTCTGGTTTGCTCGCCCACCACAAAACAACGCCCTTGTGCGTGTGCGCCTTGCTCTTTTAATGCGGCAAGCGCCAGATCGTTTGATGAAGGCGCGCTATCAAAAAAATCAATAGACCACCCGCCAGGAAGGCTGTTTTCTATCGCATCTTGCCTGTCAGGGTCGTCCATTATCGTTTAAGTTTGCTTTCAGGGCGGTTAGAAATATACAGACACAATAGAGGTGGCCTGCTGGGATAATGCGCCAATGCCAAAGAAGAATAGCAGAAGAAAGCCGATGGAAACCACCAGAACCATCCGGTTTTGATGCGACAGCCCTTCATCCAGCGGTGCGTCTGAATCCTGGAAATACATCAAGCGAATAATCCGCAAATAATAAAACGCCCCGATAACAGAGGTCAAAACCCCTATCACCGCCAGCGGGATAAGACCGGCATTTACAGCGGCCAGAAACACATACCATTTGCCGAAAAATCCGGCCAGAGGCGGAATACCTGCCATCGAGAACATCACAATCATCATCGCAGCTGCCAGCAGCGGATGGGTGGCGGAAAGCCCGGACAGATCGGAAATTTTTTCAACCGGTGTGCCTTCGCGGCGCATGGTCATAATCACGCCAAAAGCGGCTGCCCCCATAAAGACATAAGTGGTCATATAAATCACCACCGCAGAGGCACCTTCGCTTGTACCGGCAGCCAGCCCGGCCAGCGCATAGCCCATATGCGCAATAGAGGAATAGGCCAGCATCCGCTTGATATTTTGCTGCATAATTGCCCCTGTTGCCCCGACAATCATCGATGCCACAGACAGCGCGATCAGAATTTGTGCCCATTGGTCGGTAATATTGCCAAAGGCAGAATAGGTCACATTCATCAGCAAGGTCATGCCAGCGACCTTTGGGACAATGGCAAATAAAGCGGTCACCGGGGTCGGCGCACCTTCATACACATCCGGTGTCCACATATGAAAGGGCGCGGCCGAAATTTTAAAAGCCAGCCCGGAAATCAGAAACACCATCCCGACAACCATACCAACAGATGCCCCGCCGGACAGGCTGCTGGCAATCGCATCAAAATTGGTACTGCCGGAAAAGCCGTAAACCAGCGATGCGCCATATAACAGCAAACCAGAAGACAGCGCCCCAAGCAGGAAATATTTCAAGCCGGCTTCTGAAGATTTCAGCGAGCTGGTACGCATGGCCGCGACCACATACAGGGGCAGTGATTGCAGCTCTAGTGCCATATATAATGAAATCAGGTCATTGGCAGATACCATCAGCAACATACCGATAACCGCCATTAATACCAGCAAATGAAACTCGGCCCTGTCTATGCCTTCGCCCCATTGCTCGCTCACCAGCCAGCTGGCAAAAAACGCACCAACAAGGATCAAGCCCTTCATATAGATAACCAGATCATTTACCGCGAACAAATCATTGAACAGCACAATCCGCCCATCAGGGACAGAAAAAACTGCCAGAAAGGCCGCAAAATATCCCAGCAGGGAGAGCGTGCGCACCAGCTTTATTGTGCCGTGCTCTTCGGTTTGTGTTTGCCGGGCAAAGGCCGCTACCAGCACCATGACCAGCGCCAGTGCTATCAGAATAAATTCAGGCAAAGCCGCAGAAAAAGTCAGTTGTGAGAATTCCATAACTACCCCTACCCCCTAGCGCATCACTGTCTGGACAGACAGCTCGGGTGCGAGCTGCGCCAAAATATCGGAAACCGAATAAGCCATCACATCCAGCAAAGTAGATGGATATACCCCAAACCACAGAACCAGAATGGTTAGCGGTACAAAAATCATCACCTCGCGCCTGTCCAGCCCGGCCATTTCCAGCACTTCGGGCTTTTCAGCCCGGCCAAACACCACCCGGCGATATAGCCAGAGCATATAACAAGCCCCCAAAATCAAACCGGTTGCCGCAAAGATAGCTACCCAGTGCGAGGCTTCCCATGCCCCGACCAGAACCAGCATTTCGCCGACAAATCCGGATGTACCGGGCAAGCCAACCGAGGCCAGCATCATAAACATGAAAAAGGCAGCATAGCGCGGCATCGCATCCACCACCCCGCCATAGGCGCTGATCTCGCGCGTATGCAAGCGGTCATATACCACCCCGACACAGAAAAACAGCGCGGCCGATACCAGCCCGTGCGAGATCATCTGGAACATCGCCCCGGCAATCCCCTGTTCGGTCAGGGTAAAAATGCCGATGGTCACAAAGCCCATATGCGCCACAGAAGAATAGGCGATAAGCTTTTTCATATCACTTTGTGCCAGCGCCACCAGAGAGGTGTAAATCACCGCGACAATGGACAGCACGAAAATAAAGGGGGCAAAATATTCAGACGCGTCCGGGAACATCGGCAGGGAAAAGCGGATAAAGCCATATCCGCCCATTTTCAACAACACCCCTGCCAGTATCATAGAGCCTGCGGTCGGGGCTTGCACATGGGCATCTGGCAGCCAGGTATGCACCGGCCACATTGGCACTTTCACCGCAAAGGAAGCAAAAAAGCCCAGGAACAGCCAGAATTGTAATTCCGGGCTAAAGGTAAATTCAGCCAGAGCCGGGATATCGGTTGTTCCAGCCAGATGATACATCACCAGCATACAAACCAGCATCAATACCGAGCCCAAAAGCGTATATAAAAAGAATTTAAAGGCCGCATAGACACGCTCTGCCCCGCCCCAGACACCAATAATGATAAACATCGGTATCAAAACGCCTTCAAAAAACAGATAGAACATCAGCATATCCAGCGAGGCGAACATACCGACCATCATCACTTCCAGCACCAGAAAGGCTATCATATAATCGCGTACGCGATGGGTAATGCTCTTCCAGCTTGCCAGTATAGATAGCGGGGTCAGGAAAGTGGATAAAAGGATAAAGGGCATGGATATCCCGTCCACCCCCAAATGATAGGAAATGCCGCTACCGGAAATCCAGTCTGCCCGCTCTTCAAACTGATAGCCGGACATTTCCGCATCAAAACCGAAATAGAGCGACAAAGACAACAGGAAGGTAAAGCCGGAAACCCACAAGGCGACCAGACGCGCATTCGCCGCGACCGATTCTGTATTGCCGCGGATCAGCAGCAAAAATAGCACCCCTGTTAGCGGCAGGAAGGTAATAACACTTAATAAAGGCCAGCTGGAAATCATCTATCTACCTCCCAAATCCGCTGAAATACCAGGACAGCAGAATGACCACACCGATCATCATCGCAAAGGCATAATGATATACATAGCCTGTTTGTATATGCACCAGACGCGCAGATACCCGCCCAACCAGAGCCGACAGGCCATCCGGGCCAAAATGGTCAATTGTACCCTTATCGCCGCGCTTCCACAGCCAGCCGCCAAAAACAACTGCCGGACGGACAAAAATCCGGTCATATAGCTCGTCGAAATACCATTTATTGAACAAAAAGCGATACAGCCCGCCTGAAACCTCGGCAATCTTGCCAGGCAGATGCGGCATTTTTACATAGGCGATATAAGCGCCCAGAACCCCGCTTGTAGCCAGAATAATCGGCAACAGCTTTACCCATAACGGCACATGATGGGCCGCCTCCATTGCGGTATGGGAAGGCAGAATAAAGATAGAATCACCCCAGAATGCCGCCATATCATGCCCGACAAACAGCTCATACCCTGCCCAGCCGGCGAAAATCGCCCCAATGGCCAGAGGGACAAGTGGCAAGGTCATCACATTGGGCGATTCATGCACATGCGACATCACCTCTTCACTGGCACGCGGCTGTCCATGAAAGGCCAGTATCAACAAACGCCAGCTATAAAAGGCGGTCAGAAGCGCAGCTGCACATCCCAGCCAGAACGCGAACATACCAACGCTGGTATGTGCACCATAGGCAGCTTCCAAAATCATATCCTTGGAATAGAACCCGGCAAAAAACGGAAATCCTGCCAGCGCAAGCGAGCCTACCCACATCATAGTATAGGTCACCGGCACTTTGCGCCAGATACCGCCCATATGACGCAAATCCTGTTCATCCGATAAAGCATGGATAACCGAGCCTGCCCCTAAAAACAGCAATGCCTTGAAAAAAGCATGGGTGGTCAGATGAAACATCGCTGCCGGATAGGCAGATACCCCTGCGGCAAAAAACATATAGCCCAGCTGAGAGCAGGTAGAATAGGCAATCACCCGCTTGATATCAAATTGGGTCATCCCCACCGTGGCGGCAAATATTGCCGTTGAGGCCCCGACAATGGTAATCACATCCAGCGCGACAGGTGCATATTCAATAATCGGCGACATCCGGCACACCAGAAACACCCCGGCGGTCACCATTGTTGCGGCATGGATAAGGGCTGACACAGGCGTGGGCCCTTCCATCGCATCGGGCAGCCAGGTATGCAGGCCAAGCTGGGCAGATTTACCCATCGCGCCAATAAACAGAAGGATAGATACCACTTCCAAAGCCGGCAATGTAATGCCGCTAAAGCTGATCACCGCATCCTGATAGGACGCGCTATTGGCAAAAATCGCATCAAAACTGACCGATCCTGTCAGGGTGAAAATCGCCAAAATCCCCAGAATAAAGCCAAAATCGCCTACGCGGTTCACCACAAAGGCTTTCATCGCGGCTGTATGGGCGCTTTCCTTGTGATACCAAAAGCCTATTAACAGATAAGAGGCAACCCCAACCCCTTCCCAGCCGAAAAACAGCTGTACCAGATTATCGGCGGTCACCAGCATCAGCATTGCAAAGGTAAACAGGCTGAGATAGGCCATAAAACGGGCGATGGCCTTGTCATGGTGCATATAGCCAACAGAATAGATATGCACACAAGAAGAAACACCTGTTACCACAATCAGCATCACAGCGGTAAGCGTATCAAAACGCAGCTGCCAATTCGCTTCAAAAGTGCCGGAATTTATCCATCTGGCTACGCTAACAATCTCTGTATTCCCCCCCATCGCAATATGCGAAAAGGCAAACAGGGAAAGCAGGAAAGACAGCACCACACCGGAAACCGATACCGCAATTGCCGCCGCATTTTGCTGACGCAGGGAAAATAACCCTGCGGCAATAGCGCCCAGCAATGGCAGAAAAACAATCGCCTGATAAAACATCTGCGCCCTAGCCTTTCATCACATTGATATCTTCAACCGATATCGATCCGCGATTGCGGAAATATACGACCAAAATCGCCAGACCAATTGCCGCTTCGGCAGCCGCAACAGTCAGAATAAATAAAGAGAATATCTGTCCCGATAAATCGCTGGAATAGGCAGAAAATGCCACCAGATTAATGCTGACAGATAGCAAGATAAGCTCAATCGACATCAGGATAGTGATAACATTTTTACGATTGATAAAAATGCCAAACACCCCGAATACAAATAAAATCGCAGCGACAGTCAAATAATGTGCAAGGGTAATTTCTGCTATCATCGGGATATCTCCTTTACACCTGCGCCTGTCTCGACCTTTGCCAGCTTTACGGTTTCTGCCCGGGTGCGGGCATTTTGATCAGCGATAACCTGTTTGCGAACGCCCACGCGTTTACGCAAGGTAAGGGCAATCGCCCCTATCATCGCCACCAGCAAAATCAGGCCGGCAAGCTGGAATAAATAAACATAATCTGTATAGATTATCTGGCCGAGCGCCTTGGTATTATGCACATCCCCCGGTGATGGCAGGCTCTTGATATTGCCGGAATATTCAAAAAAGGTGGCGAATAGTTCCACCAGCAATACCGCGCCAATAAACAGCCCCAAAGGGAGATATTTCTGAAACCCTTCGCGCAGTTCTGAATAATTAATATCCAGCATCATCACCACAAACAGGAACAGAACCGCCACCGCCCCGACATAGACCACCACCAGCAACATCGCCAGAAATTCGGCATTCAGCAAAATAAATAATCCGGCCGCATTAAAGAACGCCAAAATCAGAAACAATACGGAATGTACAGGGTTGCGCGAAGACACAACCATCAGCCCTGATAAACAGCAAATCGTGGCAAACAGATAGAAAAATACAGATGATAACATCGCCCTTTATTCCCCCTTCAGCGAATGGCTAGCGCCATTTTGCGTCCTGTGCCAGGTTGCGGGCAATTTCATCTTCCCATCTGTCACCGTTTGCCAGCAGCTTGTCCTTGTCATAGAACAGCTCTTCGCGTGTTTCAGTTGCAAATTCAAAATTTGGCCCCTCGACAATGGCATCTACCGGACAGGCTTCCTGACAAAAGCCGCAATAGATACATTTTGTCATATCAATGTCATAGCGTGTGGTACGGCGCGAGCCATCGCTGCGCGGCTCTGCCTCGATGGTGATGGCCTGTGCCGGACAAACCGCCTCACACAGCTTGCAAGCGATGCAACGCTCTTCGCCATTTGGATAGCGGCGCAAGGCATGCTCGCCCCGAAATCGTGGTGAGAGATAGCCTTTTTCAAACGGGTAATTCAGCGTTACCTTTGGCTTGAAAAAATATTTCAAGGTCAGCATCAACCCCTTAACGAGTTCAAGCAGCAGAAAAGACCTGACCGCGTTTACCAATGCAACCATGCGTATATCTCCCTAGCCGCCAATGCCTGGCAGCTTGTCAAAGGCCATCAAAAAGCCAGCTGTCAATACAACATAAATCAAGGAAAAGGGCAGGAAGATTTTCCAGCCCAGGCGCATCAGCTGGTCATAGCGATAGCGCGGTGTTGTTGCCCGTACCCACAAAAATACAAACAGGCACAGCATGATTTTCAGGATAAACCAAATCGGCCCCGGTATCCAGGTGAAAGGCGCAAAATCAAACGGGGGTAACCAGCCGCCCAGAAATAACACAGTGGTCATCGCGCTCATCAAAATCATATTGGCATATTCGCCCAGGAAGAACAGCGCAAAGCTCATCGAGGAATATTCCACAAAATAGCCGGCTACCAGCTCAGACTCGCCCTCTGGCAAATCAAACGGGGCGCGGTTTGTTTCCGCCAAAGTTGAGATAAAAAATACAACAAACATCGGAAATAAAGGCAGGGCAAACCACATACCGCGCTGGGCTTCGATGATATCGGACAGATTAAGCGATCCGACACAGATTAGCACATTGATAATCACCAGCCCCATCGATACTTCATAAGATACCATCTGGGCAGCCGACCGCAGCGCGCCTAAAAAGGCATATTTGGAATTACTGGCCCAACCGGCCATGATAACGCCATAAACCCCCAGCGAGCTTATCGCGAACAGATATAAAATCCCGACATTAATATCGGCCAGCACCAGCCCGGCATCAAACGGAATAACTGCCCAGGCCACCAGCGCCAGAATAAAGGTCAGCATCGGTGCCAGAATAAAGACCACCTTATCGGCACCGGCAGGCAGGATGGTTTCCTTGGCCATCAGCTTTAGCGCATCGGCAAAAGGCTGGAACATACCAAAGGGGCCTACCACATTGGGCCCTTTACGCAATTGCATAAAGCCGATAACGCGCCGTTCTGCCAATGTCAGATAGGCGACCGCTATCAATAACGGCCCGACAACCGCCAGAATTTTTACAACAATCCAGGCCAGATCAATGAGCCATTGTTCTATTATCATGCTCTTTTCTCCTACCCTTTACTATTCTGCGGCCATGACAGATTTATCCGCCTTTGTTGCCGAATAGCATTCCGCCATTGTCTCGGACGCACGCGAGATTGCACAGGTCATGTAAAATGTCGCTAATCCGGCCTCTACAGGCTCGCCCTTCAGCTTGCCGGATTTGCCAAATTTACCCCATTTTGCCGGCACAACCTCGTCCAGATTGGCAAAAACAGGCACGCCAGCAACCATCTCTTCGCGTAATTCGGCCAGGTTATCGAAGGAGAGGGTTTTATTGATACGCTCGGAAAAGGCGCGGATAATCGCCCAGTCCTCACGCGCATCTCCGGGCGGAAAGGCTGCCCGGCGCGCCATTTGCGGCCGACCTTCAAAATTCACATATAACCCGTCTTTTTCTGCCCATGCAGCGCCCGGCAATACCACATCGGCACATTGCGCACCCTTATCGCCATGATGCCCCTGATACACCACAAAGGCTTGTTCCAGCCTGGAGGTATCCAGCTCATCTGCGCCTAGCAGCCAGACAAAATCTATTGCCCCTTTTGCTGCCCCGTCCAGTATGCCTGCAACATCCTTGCCGCCCTTGCCAGGCACAAAGCCCATATCCAGACCGGCCACACGCGCGGCAGCATGATGCAGAACATTAAAGCCGTTCCAGTCCTTGTTTACCATATTTGTGGTTTCGGCCAATTGATGCATAAGGGCCATAACGGCCTGGCCATCGGCGCGGCGTAATGCCCCCATCCCTATGATAACCATAGGTTTTTTGGCCTTTTTCATCAGCTTTGCAAAGGTATGTTTACCCGCTGCCAGCTGTTCCAGAACAGATATATCATCGCCAAGATGTTCGACTGGATAGGTTAAATCGGCTGCGGTGCCAAGATGGGCAATCGGTGTGCGGCCATGCAAGTAATTTCTGCGAATACGGGCATTCATCACCGGGGCTTCGATACGCGGATTGCTGCCAATGATCAATATCGTATCGGCTTCATCTATTCCGGCAATCGTTGTGTTAAACAGATAGGAAGCCCGGGTTTTTGCGGATAATTTTGCCCCATCCTGACGGCAATCCATATGCGGGCTGCCCAGCTTGTCAAACAGGGATTTTAGCGCAAACATCGCCTCGCCATCTATCTGATCGCCGGCAATAGCGGCCATTTTATCGGCCTTGGTCTTTTTTAGCCTGGCAGCAATGGCGGTAAAGGCATCGTCCCAGCTGGCAGGGTGCAGGCGGCCATCCTTGCCCCGTAAATAGGGCTTATCCAGGCGCTGGCGACGCAAGCCATCAATCGCATAACGGGCTTTATCGGAAATCCATTCCTCGTTAATATCCTCATTCAGGCGCGGCAAAACCCGCATCACCTGATTGCCCCGTGCATCGATACGGATATTCGCGCCCATCGCGTCCATCACATCAATGCTTTCCACCTTGATCAGCTCCCACGGGCGCGCCACAAACGCATAAGGGCGCGAGGTCAATGCGCCAACCGGGCATAAATCAATGACATTGGCCGATAATTCACTGGCAATGGTTTTTTCCAGATAGGTGGTAATCTCGACATTTTCGCCGCGCCCGATAGCCCCTAAGTCTGTTACCCCTGCCACTTCGGTTGAAAAGCGCACACAGCGGGTGCAATGAATACAACGGGTCATCACTGTTTTGATCAGCGGGCCCATATATTTCTCGCTCACCGCACGTTTATTCTCGGCATAGCGCGAGGCATCATGGCCATAGCCCATCGCCTGATCCTGCAGATCGCATTCCCCGCCCTGGTCACAAATCGGACAATCCAGAGGGTGATTGACCAGCAGAAATTCCATCACCCCTTCGCGTGCCTTTTTTACCCGCTCGGATTTGGTGCTTATCACCATCCCCTCGCCAGCTGGCATCGCACATGAGGCAATCGGCTTTGGGGCGCGTTCCATATCCACCAGACACATCCGGCAATTGCCCGCGATAGATAATCTTTCATGATAGCAAAAACGCGGAATTTCAGCGCCCGCCTCTTCACAGGCCTGCAATACGGTTGCCCCGTCTTCCACGTCAACTTCAATCCCGTCCACTGTCAGCTTTGGCATGGTATCTATCCTTACTCAGCAGCGTTTGTTACGGCCTGATGGGCCATAATACGTCTTTCGATTTCCGGGCGGAAATGCTTGATTAGCCCCTGTATTGGCCAGGCCGCCGCATCCCCGAGGGCGCAAATCGTATGCCCCTCTACCTGGCGGGTGACCTGTTCCAATGTTTCGATCTCGTGAATTTCGGCCTCGCCGCGCACCATCCTGTCCATCATCCGCCACATCCAGCCAGTGCCTTCACGGCATGGGGTACACTGACCACAGCTTTCATGCTTGTAAAAGTAAGAAAGCCTGGCGATGGCCCGCACAATATCGGTGCTTTTATCCATAACGATAATGCCAGCGGTACCCAGCCCGGTTCCAGCCTCACGAAGCGCATCAAAATCCATTGTCATGGTCTCGCACACCTCTTTTGGCATCAATGGGGTGGACGAGCCGCCCGGAATAATGGCCAGCAGATTATCCCAGCCGCCACGCACGCCGCCTGCATGTTTTTCAATGAGCTCTTTTAGCGGAATGCCCATCTCTTCTTCGACATTACAGGGCTTGTTCACATGGCCGGAAATACAAAACAGCTTTGTGCCGGTATTATTTTCCTTGCCCAGACCGGCAAACCATGCCCCGCCACGCCGCAAAATTGTCGGTGCAACTGCGATGGATTCCACATTATTCACGGTTGTCGGACAGCCATAAAGGCCCACCCCTGCCGGAAAAGGCGGTTTCAGGCGTGGCTGGCCTTTTTTACCTTCCAGAGATTCGATAAGGGCGGTTTCTTCCCCGCAGATATATGCCCCTGCCCCGCGCTGCAAATAAACATCAAAATCCCAGCCTGATCCGGCCGCATTTTTACCCAGCAAACCTGCATCATAGGCTTCATCAATGGCCGCTTGCAGCACCTTGCCTTCATTAAAAAACTCGCCGCGGATATAGATATAGGCGGTATGGGCGCGCATCGCAAAACCGGCCACCAGACAGCCTTCAATCAGCTTGTGCGGCTCATGGCGGATAATATCCCTGTCCTTACAGGTTCCAGGCTCGCTCTCGTCAGCATTTACCACCAGATAATGCGGGCGTGCGCCCACTTCCTTTGGCATAAATGACCATTTCAGGCCGGTTGGAAAGCCGGCTCCGCCACGACCACGCAAGCCCGATGTCTTCATTTCCTCGACAATATCATCATGGCCACGCGCCAGAATAGCTTTGGTGTTATCCCAGTCACCGCGCGCTTGCGCCCCTTTCAGGCCAGCATCGCCCCAGCCATAAATATTGGTAAAAATACGATCTTTATCTGCGAGCATATCTACCCCTTCTTTTTACTGCGCTTGGCGGTTTTCAGCGTGGTGGCACCGCCTTCCGCTTCCGAGCCTTGCCGGCCTGCTACCGAGCCAACAGGCGGCGGTGCGTCTGCTTCCAGTGCTTCCAGCAATGCCTTTGTTGATTGATAATCCAAATCTTCATAGAAATCGTCATTTACCTGCAAGATAGGCGCGTTCACACAAGCCCCCAGACATTCCACTTCCAACAGGGAAAATTTACCGCAAGCAGAGGTCTCGCCCGAGCTGATATCCAGCTTGTCCTTGATACAGCGCATCACATCATCCGAGCCGCGCAACATACAAGGGGTAGTGCCGCAGGCTTGCAGATAATATTTACCCACCGGTTTCAGATTGAACATGGAATAAAAGCTGGCCACTTCCAGAACGCGCATTTCTGCCATATCCAGGCGTTTGGCAATCTCTTCTATCGCCTTGACAGGTATCCAGTTATCATTTTGCTTTTGCGCGATATATAACAGCGATTTGACCGCACTGGCCTGTCGTCCTTCGGGATATTTGGAAATCGCCTTTTTGATTTCCTTCTCGCTTTCCCTGGTAAAGGCAAAGCTATCCGGCTGATCTTCTGCAATGATTGTTTGAATGCTCATCTGTCAATTTCACCAAATACAATATCCAAAGACCCGATAATCGCCACCGAATCTGCCAGCATATGCCCTCTGGACAGATAATCGACCGCTGCCATGAAATAATAGCCAGGTGCGCGAAGACGCGCCCGATACGGCTTGTTAGAGCCATCTGATACCAGATAGACCCCAAACTCCCCTTTCGGGGCTTCTACAGCGGTATAGCTGTCGCCAGCTGGCACATGAAACCCCTCTGTATAGAGCTTGAAGTGATGAATAAGCGCTTCCATGGAATGTTTCATATCGCCGCGACGCGGAGGCGTAACCTTGTTGTTTTCTGCCAAAACCGGCCCTTCAGGCATGGTTTCAATCGCCTGGCGGATAATCCGAAGCGACTGCTTCATTTCCTCAACCCGTACCAGATAGCGGGCATAGCAATCGCCTGTTGTACCGATAGGCACATCAAAATCCATTTCCGCATAACAATCATAGGGCTGTGATTTGCGTAAATCCCAGGCATAGCCAGTGGCACGCAAGCATGGCCCTGTCATCCCCAGATCCAGGGCTTCCTCCACGCTCATCACACCAATATCAACCGTTCTTTGTTTAAAAATACGGTTATTGGTCAGCAAGGTTTCCAGATCATCGATAAAAGCGGGGAATTTATCTGCCCATTTCAGAATATCGTCTGTCAGACCATCGGGCAGATCCTGATGCACACCGCCCGGACGGAAATAGGCAGCATGCAGGCGCGCACCAGAAGCCCGCTCGTAAAATTCCATCAATGTTTCCCGCTCTTCAAAACCCCACAACAGAGGGGTCATCGCGCCCACATCAATCGCAAACGTGGTCAGATTCAGCAGATGGTTCAAAATCCGGCCAATTTCGCAATATAAAACGCGGATATGCTGGGCACGTTTTGGCACTTCGATTTGCAAGGCTTTTTCAATGGCCAGCGCCCAGGCATGTTCCTGATTCATTGGCGAGACATAATCCAGCCTGTCAAAATAGGGCAGCGCCTGAAGATAGGTTTTATTTTCTATCAGCTTTTCTGTGCCGCGATGCAACAGCCCGACATGCGGGTCTGCGCGGTCTATAACCTCGCCATCCATTTCCAGAACAAGGCGCAAAACACCATGTGCGGCCGGATGCTGGGGGCCAAAATTCAGGGTCAGAGGACGTATTTGCATTTCACCCATAATCTTATGCTCCTGCCTCTTCATCTGCGGGGGGCGGGGCAATATCGGCCTGCACCCCTTCCCATGGGCTAGTAAAGTCAAAATCGCGATATTCCTGGGTTAGATGCACTGGCTCATAGACTACCCGTCTCTGGGTCTCGCTATAGCGCACCTCCACATAGCCGGTCAGCGGAAAATCCTTACGCAAAGGATGACCCTCAAACCCGTAATCGGTCAGCAGGCGGCGCAAATCTGGGTGACCGGAAAAATAAATCCCGAACATATCCCATACTTCGCGCTCTGCCCAGTTGGCCGAAGAAAACAGCTCTGTTACCGAACGGGCGACCGCATCTTCATCAATGCCTACACAGACCCGCACCCGGCTATTTTCAGAGATAGATAACAACAGATAGACCAGCTCAAACCGGCATTCACGCTCGGGATAATCCACAGCTGTTACATCGATTAATTGCCGAAACTGCACCTTTGCATCATCGCGCAAGAGTTTCAGCACGGCGATAAGGTTTTGCAGCGAAGTTTCAATCTTTATCGCATTTTGCAGATCCAGCTGAACGGTTGCGCGCTCGCCCAGCAAGGCAGCCAGCTGTGCTTTCATCGCGGCATTTTTGCTTTGCTCTGGTGCGCTATCTTGTGTCTGTGTGGCGTCACTCATCTTGGCGGTTTCATCCCTTGTTTCAGCATGGATACTGTAAATATGTCTTTTTTTTGCTCCAGCATAATCGCGCAGCCGATCCCCCCCCCTTCCCGGGCGTTGGCTGGGGCTTATTTATGCTCTGGCAATGGTGCTGGTTCTGCGAATTTTCTTTTGCAGCTGTAACAAGCCGTAAATTAATGCTTCTGCGGTTGGCGGGCATCCCGGCACATAGACATCTACCGGCACGATACGGTCACAGCCGCGTACCACCGCATAGGAATAATGGTAATAGCCGCCGCCATT
>JAURQT010000163.1 GCA_030835985.1 Alphaproteobacteria bacterium | reverse complement strand
GACAAGGTCTGTGCCACAGGATTTATCCTGCCATCTCACCCTGTCCTGTTCCAGCGCCAGCGCGCCACTGGCCAACGCATTTACCACCATCGGATACAGGATATGTTCAAGGGCTAATACGCGCTGTGACAGGCTGTCTTCATCATCATCGAGGCGAACCGGCAGCCGCATTTGGGCAATCACCGCCCCGTCATCCAGCTCAGGGGTTACCAGATGAACCGATACCCCGTGAGAAGACTGATTGTCGGCCAAAGCCCGTTTATGCGTATCAAGGCCTTTATAATCCGGCAGTAAAGAGGGGTGAATATTAATGATGCGCCCGGAAAAACGTGCGATAAATTCAGCCGATAACACCGCCATATAGCCTGCCAGGCAAATCCATTCTGCCTCGCTGGCCTCTATCGCGTCGGCCAATGCCGCTTCATGGCTGGCTTTACTGTCATAATCGCGGCGCGGCACAAGGCAGGTTGTAATCCCGTGCTGGCCAGCGATATCCAGGCCCGCAGCCGGTTTATTGGCCGCGACCAGACAAATCTGATAATGCCCGGATTGCCGGACAAGGGCGTGCATATTGCTGCCTCGCCCGGATATAAGCACCGCTATTTGTAAAGGGCGGCCGGGCTTTTTCATGAAAAGGCCTGTTCGCCATTTTCCAGATGAATAGCCTCATCCTTTCGGGGGCGCATCTCGCCGATTTCCCAACATGGCTCGCCTGTGGCTTCAATCGCGGCCAATACCCCATCACCTGCGCTGGCCGGGGTGGTGATCAACAGGCCAATCCCGCAATTAAAGGTTCGGGCAACTTCAAAAACAGACAGGCCAGCCTCGGCCTTTAGCCATTTAAACAGCTCAGGGACAGGGCGCTTTGTCATATCCAGATGCATGGCCAGCCCCTCGCCATAAACACGGGGCGGATTTTCTATCAGCCCGCCGCCGGTAATATGGGAAACTGAGCTTATCTTGCCCGCCGCTAGCGCCGCCTTGAGGGCATCGGTATAAATACGGGTTGGTGCCAGCAAGGCCTGTGCCAGAGAGACAGAGGGCGCAAAAGGAGCGGCGGCCATAATATCCAGATTGTCACGCTCTATCAGCTTGCGCACCAGCGAAAAACCATTGGCATGGACACCCGATGAGGCAAGGGCAATAACCCTGTCGCCTTCTGTGACATATTCTTTTTGCAGTAATGAGCCACGCTCGGCTGCGCCCACACAAAAGCCGGCCAAATCATAGCCGCCTGGCGGATAAATACCGGGCATTTCTGCGGTCTCACCACCGATAAGGGCGCATCCAGCCTCGATACAGCCATCTGCGATACCTTCTATCACTTCGGCAGCAATTTTCGGGCTGAGCTTGCCGGTGGCAAAATAATCCAGAAAGAAAAGCGGCATCGCCCCTTGTGCCAGGATGTCATTGGCGCACATGGCCACCAAATCAATGCCCAGCCCGTGATGCATATTGGCTTGCTGGGCCAGCTCCAGCTTGGTGCCGACCCCATCGGTTGCGGCAACCAGAACAGGGTCGTTAAATCCCGCTGCCTTGAGGTCAAATAATCCGCCAAAACCGCCCAGATCAGGGTTTGCCCCGGCCCGCATGGTCTTTTTCGCAAAAGGCTTGATCTCCGATACCAGCGCATCGCCTGCATCAATATCCACACCGGCATCGCGATAGGTTAAAGGGGATTTGGGGCTTTCTTTTTTGTCCATTTTCTGCCACTTTCAACAGCTATATCTTAGCGTGCGTAATCGTCTTAACTTAGGGTTGCAATATGACCTATTTGCATCATTGGCTTTGTCATATCACAATAATTCTCCTGTGTTTAGCCTTTAACAGCGTTGCACAGGCACAAGACAGATGTGCGGTGCCGGTTTACGGGGTTGCCGATATCCATCTGGATGAAAATGCCGCCACAGGTACCGCAGCCAGAGAACAGGCGATAGCTGCTGCTACGGCACAAGCCTATCAGGTGATCTTGCGCCGTATTTTATGGCCAGGACAGGCAGGCGAGGCAGATATACGTTCTCTCAATGCCGCAGATTTTGTTGATTTTATCCATATTGATAATGAAAATGCGCTTGCCCAGCGCTATATCGCAGATATTGATATTTGTTTTGATGCGGCGCGTATCCGCTCGGCGCTCATGGAAAAAAACCTGCAATGGTCAGAGCTGGTTACCGCCCCGATTTTATTATTGCCAATCTGGCAAGACCCGTCAGGGGTGCGGGTCTGGACAAAAAATGTCCTATGGCTGGATAGCTGGCGCGGCCTGGAACGCCAGAGGGACAGTCTGGTGCAAACCACCTCTCTTACCCCTGATTTTGTTCTGGAACGCCAGCTAAAGGGCAGTCTGTTTCTGGCAGAAGATGCCGCAACCTTGCAAAAAGCGGCACAAGCCGCGCAAGCCGTGCAAGTTGTCCTGTTATATGCCGGCCTTGATTACAGCACGGCGCAACCTGTTTTGAGCCTCAAGGCGCGTTTATTTGATGGCGATGGCAGGAAGCTGGCCACCATAGCAGAACAGCAAATTCAGATGAATGCCACGATTAGTATGCAACTCTCTTTTGAAGATTTCCAAAAAAAGGTGCTGGAGGCGCTGGAAACCAGCTGGCAACAGGCAAATTTATATGTTGTGGGCGGGCAGGATGAGATTTTTGTCGAGGTCGGCGCGGCCTCTGCAAAAAGCTGGTATCGGGCTCAGGATATCCTGAGCGAGCTGCCGGTTGTGACCAGCCTTTCTGTCTATAGCCTGACCGCAGAAAAGGGCGTGTTAAAAGTTCGGCTTTCAGGGTCTGTTGAATCCCTGCAAATGGCGATACGTGCCAGCGGTTATCGGCTGGATGCGGGCGAGCGTATCTATCGCTTGCAGATTAATTCCGGTGAAGTGCGATAGTGCGGTAATGCAGCAAATTCCCCTATCCCTTCACCTTACCCCTTCTTACAAGCCGGATGATTATATCGCTGGCAGGGCAAATCACGGTGCCTTGCAATGGCTGGCTGCCTGGCCTGACTGGCCACAACCCTATCGCGCGCTGAATATATCAGGGCCTTCTGGTTGCGGTAAAACCCATTTATCCTATGTATTTGGGCAAAGATCGGGCGCTCATCGCCTGATGGAATTACACGATATCAGCGAGATTGCCAGTTTAACGGCACGTCATTTTATTCTGGATGATTTCACCCTTACAGAGCGGTTTTCACAAGAAGCCATGTTCCATTTTTTCAATCATCTGGCCTCCACCGGGGGGACAGCCCTGTTGCTCAGTCAGCAATCGGTAGCACAAATGGATACAAGGCTTGCTGATTTGCGCTCGCGCCTGCGCAGTATCGCCTGCCAGGAGATTGCCTCGCCAGAGGATGATTTGCTGAAACAGGTCTTGCAAAAGATGTTTTCGGACAGGCAATGCAGTGTGCCAGATGCGGTTATTCACTATATGGTCACCCGCATGGAGCGGAATTTTACCACTGCCTATCATCTGGTCGCAGAAATTGACCAGGCGGCTCTATCAGCTAAAAAACCTGTTACCTTAGCTATTGTGAAGTCGGTCATGATGCCGGATAATGACGCATTGGAATTTGATTTTAAGCACGGGAATAAGGAGATTTAATTCATGCTTGATTTTGGTCTGCAAGGAAAGACAGCGATTGTATGTGCCTCTTCAAAGGGGCTGGGGCTGGGATGTGCGCGCGCACTATCACAGGTAGGCGTGAATTTGGTAATGTGCGCACGCGGCGAGGAACAGCTTGTCGCATCAGCAGATCAAATCCGTAAAGATACAGGCGTGGATGTCAAAACCGTTGCCTGTGATATTACCAGCGAGGCTGGCCGGGCAGAAGTGCTGGCCGCTGCGGGTCATGTGGATATTTTAGTGAATAATGCCGGCGGCCCGCCTCCGGGTGATTTCCGTGACTGGAGCCGGGATGACTGGATCAAGGCGCTGGATGCCAATATGCTGACCGCGATTGAGCTGATCAGGGCTGTGATCGACCCGATGATCGATAATAAATTTGGCCGGATTGTGAACATTACCTCCGGGTCAGTGAAATCGCCTATTCCCCAATTAGGGCTATCCAATGGTGCGCGTTCCGGCCTGACCGGTTTTGTGGGCGGGCTGGCACGCCAGGTGGCACGCCATAATGTTACCATTAACGGGCTGTTGCCTGGCCAGTATAATACAGCCCGTATCGAATCGCTTATCGATAATACCAGCCGCCAGGCGAATAAATCGCGCGAGCAAGTACGCACAGAACTGGAAGCCAGAAACCCTTGCGGCCGTTTAGGCGAGATTGATGAATTTGGCTTTGCCTGCGCCTATATCTGTTCGGCTTCTTCTGGCTATCTGGTCGGACAGAATATTCTGGTCGATGGCGGCGCATTTAACGCCAATTAAAGCGATAAAAACCTTTAAAAAACAAAACTACTTTTCCCGAGGCTAGAGGGAAAGCAGTTTTATTTTGCCTTTTTGTACTGTTAGCCCCAGCTGGCCTGCCTTCAGAGCCAGTGCAGCATCGCCAAAAATCTCGCGCCGCCAGCCCTTCATGGCCGGAATATCGGCTGTATCGGACAGGGCAAGTTTTTCCAGATCATCGGCACTTGCTATCAGGCGCGGTGCCACATTATGACTTTCTGTAACATGTTTCAGCAAGACCCGTAACATTTCGATAATGGCGACAGGCGGCCGCTCTCTTTGTGGCGGGCGTTCTTTTAGCGGCCATGTATCTTCTGGCATCGCATCGGCTTTTTTTAGCACCTCTATCACCGCAGGGCCAAATTTGCCGTTCTCGCCGCCGGGAAAGCCTCTGATCTTATTTAAATCTGCGCGTGTTTTCGGATTGCTGCCAGCCAGGTCTATCAGCGTATCATCACGCAGGATACGCCCGCGCGGCACATCACGCTTTTGGGCTTCTTTTTCGCGCCAACTGGCCAATTGTGCCAGCCTGTTTAGCTGTGCAGGCTTGCTGTTACGAGCTTTTATCCGTTTATAGGCTGTCTGCGGATCGGTTTGATAAAGCGATATATCTGCCAGACTTTCCAGCTCGCTTTGCACCCATTTATCGCGCCCATTGGCGGTGAGGTCAGCGATAATTCTGGGGTAAATCTCGGCCAAATGAATTACATCATCCAGCGCATAGCTGATTTGCCTGTCTGACAGGGGGCGCTGGCTCCAATTGGTAAAGCGCGATGATTTATCAATTTGCAGATTCTTGTAATGATAGACCAGCTTGTCATAGCCGACCTGGTCGCCCAGCCCGCATACCATCGCCGCGATTTGAGTGTCATAGACAGGGCAGGGCACTTCGCCCGTCAATTGCACAAATATTTCCAGATCCTGACGGCCAGCATGAAAAATCTTGGTGATATCTTTATCCTGCATCAATGCAAATAAAGGCGTTAAATCCATCCCTTCTGCCAGAGGGTCAATACAAAAGGCATGGGATCCGGCGCAAATCTGGATAAGGCATAATTGCGAGTAATAGGTGCTCTCACGCATAAATTCGGTATCCATGGCGATAAAATCAGCCCTTCGGATCGCGTCAATTGCTGTAACCAAAGCAGGGGTTGTTGTAAGAAGTTTATCTATTTTCGGCATAACAAACTATCTGCCAGTCCGTTGCAGGGTTTTTGCAATCTCCGGCGATAAGGGGTGGTTTTTTTGGCAAGGATACATATTTGTAATCATATACTTTGTTTAAAGGGCTTGGCGCGAGGTAAAACCTGACTATTCTATAAATAATTAAGTACAGGTCTATATCAAATATAGGTCGGATTAACCTATCTG